>NZ_JCAFUN010000010.1:0-208666 GCF_059371375.1 Stenotrophomonas sp. YJH_SMC_64
GGAGATCAAGGGCCTGATCGATGATTCGGTCGGCAAGGTCGCCGAAGGCTCCAGCCTGGTGCACCAGGCCGGCAGCACCATGGGCGAGATCGTCGCCTCGGTGCAGCGCGTGACCGACATCATGGCCGAGATCTCCGCCGCCTCGCAGGAACAGTCGGCCGGCATCGAGCAGGTCAACCAGACCGTGGTGCAGATGGACGAGACCACCCAGCAGAATGCTGCACTGGTGGAAGAAGCCACCGCCGCCGCACGTGCGATGGAAGACCAGGCCGCGCAGCTGGCCGACGCCGTGGCGATCTTCCGCCTCGACAACCAGGTCTCGGCCGCGGTGAAGGCTGTCGCCGAACGCGTGGAACCGGCGCGCATCACCACCGTGGCACGTCCGCAGCCGACCAGCACGCCCACGCCGGTACGTCGCAGCAGCAACGCCAGCACCTTCGCCGCCAGCGACAGCGACTGGCAGGAATTCTGAGACCCACCCGTGGCGGCTTCGGCCGCCGCCTCTGCCGATGGACACGTCCCCCGTGCAAAGTCCTACTCCCATCGTCACCGGCCCGCGCGAGTTCGAGTTCGCCGACCGTGATTTCCGCCGCGTCTGCGACCTGATCTACCAGCGCGTGGGCATCGCCCTCGCACCGGCCAAGCGCGACATGGTCTATGGCCGCCTGTCGCGCCGCCTGCGCACGCTGGGCATGCGCAGCTTCCAGCAGTACCTGGACCATCTTGAGCAGGAAGACGGTGACGAGTGGCAGGCCTTCACCAACGCACTGACCACCAACCTGACCTCGTTCTTCCGCGAGCCGCACCACTTCGACAAGCTGCGCGAAGAGCTGCAGCAGCGTTCCAGCCGTTCGCCGCTGCTGCTGTGGTCGTGCGCGGCGTCCACCGGTGAGGAACCCTATTCGATGGCGATCACCGCCTGCGAAGCCTTCGGTACGCTGAAGCCGCCGGTGCGCATCGTCGCTACCGACGTCGATACCCAGGTACTGGCCACCGCCGGCCGCGGCGTCTACAACATTGACCGTGTCGCCAATCTCGACCCGGACCTGCGCCGCCGCTACTTCCAGCGTGGCAGCGGTCCCAACGAGGGCCAGTGCCGCGTGCTGCCGGCGCTGCGCGAGCTGATCGAGTTCCGTCCACTGAACCTGCTCGCCCCGCGCTACGACGTCGGCGGCCCGTTCGACGCGCTGTTCTGCCGCAATGTGATGATCTACTTCGACAAGCCGACCCAGCGCGCCATCCTCGGCCGCCTGGTGCAGCACCTGGCCGACGATGGCCTGCTCTACACCGGACACTCGGAGAACTACCTGCACGCCGCCGACCTGATCCAGCCCTGCGGGCGCACCCTGTACCGCCGCGCGGCAAAGGCCGGCGCATGAACGCCTCACTGCGTACCGACGACGTGATGCGCTACCAGGATGCACGCTTCCAGACCCTTGCCGCCAAGCTGCTGCCCACCCAGTACCTGGTGGTCGATGACACCACCGCGCTGACCACCACCCTGGGTTCGTGCGTGGCCGCCTGCCTGCGCGACCCGGTGCTGAAGATCGGCGGCATGAACCACTTTCTGCTGCCCGAGGGCAACGCCGGCGACGGCGCGCCCGCGCGTTACGGCAGCTATGCGATGGAACTGCTGATCAACGACATGCTCAAGCGCGGCGCGCACCGCAAGCGCATCGAGGCCAAGGTGTTCGGCGGCGCCAACGTACTGAAGGGCTTCACCAGCAATCCGGTCGGTACCCGTAACGCCGAGTTCGTGCGCCAGTACCTGCAGGCCGAGCATATTCCGATCATCGCCGAGGACCTGTGCGGCATCCATCCGCGCAAGATCTGGTTCTTCGCCGACACCGGCCGGGTGGTGGTGCAGCGCCTGCCGCATGCCCACGAAGCCGAAGTGGCTGCCACCGAATCGGCAGTGCGTGCACGCCTGTCCAAGGCCCCGGTCACCGGTGGCGTGGAGTTGTTCGAATGACCCTGACCGGCAACGCCCCCTGCCGGGTCCTGATCGTCGACGACTCCGCCGTCGTGCGCCAGATGCTCACGGAAATCCTGTCCAGCGATCCGGCCATCGACGTGGTCGGCACCGCTGCCGACCCGCTGCTGGCGCGCGAGAAGATCAAGCGTCTGGCCCCGGACGTGATCACGCTGGACGTGGAAATGCCACGCATGGACGGCCTCGCCTTCCTGGAAAACCTGATGCGGCTGCACCCACTGCCTGTGGTGATGATTTCCTCGTTGACCGAGCGCGGCGCCGATACCACGCTGCAGGCACTGGCACTGGGCGCCGTGGACTTCGTCTCCAAGCCCAAGCTGGACGTCGCACGCGGCCTGCAGGGCTACGCCGACGAGATCATCGCCAAGGTGAAGATGGCGGCGCGCTCGCGGGTGCGCCCGCTGGTGCGTGCTGCCGCTCCGAAACTCCTGCTGGAAGCAGCTCCTGCAATGCGCCCGGCTGCACCGCAGTTCCGCACCACCGACCGCCTGATAGCGATTGGTTCTTCGGCCGGCGGCACCGAGGCGCTGCGCGTGGTGCTGGAAGGCATGCCGGCCGATGCGCCTGCCGTGGTGATGACCCAGCACCTGCCTGCCAGCTTCAGCAGCGCCTTCGCCGAACGCCTGGACCGGCATTCCGCGATGGCCGTGCGTGAGGCCAGCGACGGCGAGGCAGTGCTGCCTGGCCATGCCTACCTGCCACCGGGCGGCAAGCACCTGCGGATCATCCGCGACGGTGCGCGCTGGCGCTGCCGCGTCGACGATGGCCCTGCGGTGAACCGTCACAAGCCCGCGGTAGACGTGCTGTTCCGTTCGGTCGCGCAGAGCGCGGGCGGCAACGCCATCGGCGCCATCCTCACCGGCATGGGTGACGATGGCGCGCGCGGCCTGCTGGAAATGCGCCAGGCCGGCGCGCCGACGCTGGTCCAGGATGAAGCCACCAGCGTGGTCTGGGGCATGCCCGGCGCTGCCTTCAAACTGGGAGCGGCCGAAGAACAGGTGCCATTGGAACGGATCGCCGAACGACTCTTGGCGCTCGCCCGCGGCTGATCGTCCGCGGCATCGCACCGCCTGATTTCCTCTTTCAGATGCCGGCCCCGGAAGGGCCGGCACGGCTGTCGTGTTTTCCAAGGAGTTTGACCATGGCCCTGCGTCTCTTCCGTTACCAACCGTCACTGCTGGCGGCCGCTCTGCTGGCTCCGCTGGCAGCCACCGCTGCCGGCGTGCCAGCACCGCCGCAGGCCACCCCGGGCCTTCCCCCCGCCCCCGTCGCGAAGGGCACCGCCTGGACCGATCGCGTCCACATCCAGAGTGGTCCGGATACCGCATCGAAGCGCCTCCACGCACCAGACGTGGCGTTGCGCATCGTCACCCCCGATGACAGCGAGTCGCTCACGCCAAAGGGCCTCGCACTGCTCTTCAGCGGCAATGAGCCGGACTACTTCCGGCGCAACACCCTGCCCGGCAGCATCGTTGAGAGCCAGGCCAGCCCCGCCACCACGCTGATGCCCAACGTAGCCAGGGCGCTGGTGGGTGGCTACTTCAGCTATGCGCCCGACGCGCTGCCCAACCAGAGCAGCACCCTGCGTTTCAGTGCAGACACCTGGGCGCTGGTGCACCAGGGCAACACGCGGAAGGATCCCCTTTACCGCCTCAACCACGTCAGCACCATCGAGCAACGCCGTGCCGATGGCACCCTGGCTGAAATCATCAGATGCAGTGACAGCGACGACCGGGCGACCCTGGGCGAGTGGCAGGCCAATGACTACGCCAGGCTCAAGATTGCCGCCCAGGTGATCACGATGAAGTGCACCGAGCAGCTCATCAAGCGAATACCGGCGATGTACCCTCGCCCGCTTGCTGCTGAAGATCTCACGGCCTACGCAGGCGGTGCCGTGCCGCCGGCACGGGTGCGCATCTATGCCAGCCTGGGGCGGACCACCACCCTGTACACCGACGCCGCCTGCCGCGAGGACTACCGCGACAGGATCGACGTCAAGTACAACAACGCCGGTGACAAGGGCGTGCTCGGCATCCCCGCCACGGAAACCCTGCGCAGCAAGGAGAACGAGCGGTTCTCCATGCTCAGCTACCAGGAGTACGAAGTCGCCGGCGGCAAGCCGCTGATCGTCGAAGCGCGCTTCGACGCATCAAGCCGCATGTACTGCGACGGGCAGTTGTCGGGTCAGTTCGTGGCCAGGCCCGGACAGGACTACGAAGTGGAAATGGAAGTGGCCGACAAGATGTGCCGCCTGCATCTGGGCCAGGTACACGCCGATGGCAGCACGACGCCACAGGTCGCACGCAAGACCCCCAGCACCTGTGAGGGCACGCGTGCGCCAGTCCGCATTGAACCGCGGCAGGACATGCAGGTCCTGCTGTTCAGCCCAGGCCAGCTGCAGATCCAGGATGCCCGCCAGGGCAGCGCACTGGAACGGTTGACCGACGACGCGGGCAGCACCGAGGCACTGCGGAAGATGCTGCAGCAGGCCAGCAGCAATCCCGGCACACGCCTGTGCGTGGTGGTACCGGCTACCGATTACAGCAGCGCCCTTCACGATGCCGTGCGCGAACGCGTACTGGACGCACCGCAGGTATTGCCCAGCCTGTGGGAAGAGGCGGCCACGGTGAACAGGCGCCGCAGTGCCGCCGCCGATGCTCCGGTCGACATCGCCGCTGCGATCGCCCATTGCAATGCGTTCCCGATCAGGGAGTTCGCGCCGCGCTGAGCAATCGCTCCCCTGCCTTCGGCCTTCGCCGGGCATCAGCCACCGGAGCGCACACAGCGCCTCATTTTCGTTTCCCCAAGGAGTACTACCGTGGCATTACGCCCAACCTGCCTCACCGCCGCGATCGCGGCCGCCCTGCTGCTGGCGCCGTCGGCCTACGCCGACGACGAAGCACCCACCCCCACGCCTGCCGTGGATTCCGCAGTCACCAGCGGGTCAACGCTCGATCCAGCAGCGGGTGCGGCGACCGCGCCAGACGCGGCGCACGCCCACACCGCGGCCGATCCGGCCATCGGGAATGTCACAGCCGCCGTGGCACCTCCTGTCGACTACAGCAGCCTGCAGCACATCAAGGTCACCTCCGGACTGGGTGCAGGCCCCAACGGCAATCGCGTGGGCGATCACGTGCTGCGCCTGGTGATGCGTGCCGACACCGCTGCCGTCACCGCGGCCAAGGTCGGCCTGTCTGCTCTGGCGTTCGTCACTGGCGTGGGTGACATCGGCACCAGCAACAGCTTCAGCAAGAACAACGTCCGTGGCGAGGACATCAACTCTGTGCCCAGCCCGGCCTTCGGCGCATTGCCCGGCATGATCCGCGAGCAGCTGGCACTCTATTTCGCGGCCCATCCCGGCGCCATTCCCAGCGACGAGCGCACCGTGGAAGCCAGCGCCGGCCAGTGGTCGCTGGTGTACCAGAAGCTCAGCGATGCAGAGACCCCCTACGAGCTGCGCCACGATGTAACCATCGGCTTCCCGGTGGTGCGCAAGCTGTTCCGCAGCGCCAGTGGCGGCCAGGGCGTGCACTGCCGGGACGAAGCACGGGTTGCCCCGCTGCAGGAATGGCAGGCAGACGACTATGCGAAGGCCAAGGCGGCGTCGCGTGAGTTCGCCGAGGCCTGCATCGCGCGTTTCGTGGCTGAGCTGCCCCGCCTGTTCCCCGACCATGGCGCTCTGCCGCAGCCTGCGGTGGAAGCCGAGCTTCCGGCGGAAACGCCGGCCGTGACCGAGGAAGCGGCGGCCGTTACCCAGGCCTGAACCTGGGTACGCCCCCAAACGAAGAACCCCCGGCTCTCACCGGGGGTTCTTCGTTTCAACGGCGTGCCGGCCAGCGGCCGGCACTACCGCATCAGGCAGCGACCGTGTTGGCCACGTCCTGGTATTCCTCGATCTGGTCGAAGTTCATGTAGCGGTAGATCTCCGCACCATTGGCGTTGATTACGCCGATGTCCGCCATGTACTCCTCCTTGGTCGGGATGCGGCCCAGACGCGAGCAGATCGCGGCCAGTTCGGCCGAACCCAGGTACACGTTGGTGTTGCGGCCCAGGCGGTTCGGGAAGTTGCGGGTCGAGGTCGACATCGCGGTGGAGCCTTCGCGGATCTGCGCCTGGTTGCCCATGCACAGCGAGCAGCCCGGCATTTCCATGCGGGCGCCGGTGGCGCCGAAGGTGCCGTACACGCCTTCCTTGGTCAGCTCCGAAGCATCCATCTTGGTCGGCGGGGCCACCCACAGGCGGGTCGGCAGGTCACGCTTGCCTTCCAGCAGCTTGGCAGCGGCACGGAAGTGACCGATGTTGGTCATGCACGAACCGATGAACACTTCGTCGATCTTGGCGCCAGCGACTTCGGACAGGGTCTTCACGTCGTCCGGATCGTTCGGGCAGGCCACGATCGGCTCGTGGATGTCGGCCAGGTCGATCTCGATGACGGCGGCGTACTCGGCGTCGGCATCCGGCTCCAGCAGCTGCGGGTTGGCCAGCCACGCCTCCATCTTCTCGATGCGACGCTGCAGCGAACGCGGATCCTGGTAGCCCTCGGCAATCATCCACTTCAGCAGCGTGATGTTGCTGGTCAGGTACTCGATGATCGGTTCCTTGTTCAGGCGCACCGAGCAACCGGCCGCCGAACGCTCGGCCGAGGCGTCGGACAGTTCGAACGCCTGTTCGACCTTCAGCTCCGGCAGGCCTTCGATTTCCAGGATGCGGCCGGAGAAGATGTTCTTCTTGCCAGCCTTGGCCACGGTCAGCAGGCCCGACTTGATCGCGTACAGCGGGATCGCGTTGACCAGGTCACGCAGGGTCACGCCCGGCTGCATCTTGCCCTTGAAGCGCACCAGCACCGACTCCGGCATGTCCAGCGGCATCACGCCGGTGGCCGCAGCGAAGGCGACCAGGCCCGAACCGGCCGGGAACGAAATGCCCACCGGGAAGCGGGTGTGCGAGTCACCACCGGTACCCACGGTGTCCGGCAGCAGCATGCGGTTGAGCCAGCTGTGGATCACGCCGTCGCCCGGGCGCAGCGAAACGCCGCCACGGGTGGAGATGAACTCCGGCAGGGTGTGGTGGGTCTTCACGTCCACCGGCTTCGGGTAGGCGGCGGTGTGGCAGAACGACTGCATCACCAGATCGGCCGAGAAGCCCAGGCAGGCCAGGTCCTTCAGCTCGTCACGGGTCATCGGGCCGGTGGTGTCCTGCGAGCCGACCGAGGTCATCTTCGGTTCGCAGTAGGTGCCCGGGCGCATGCCCTGGCCTTCCGGCAGGCCACAGGCGCGGCCGACCATCTTCTGTGCCAGCGAGAAGCCCTTGCCGGTGTCGGCCGGCTGCACCGGCAGGCGGAACAGGTTGGTCGGGGCCAGGCCCAGCGCTTCGCGCGCCTTGCCGGTCAGGCCACGGCCGATGATCAGCGGAATGCGGCCACCGGCACGCACTTCGTCGAACAGCACTTCGGACTTGACCTGGAACTCGGCGATCACTTCACCGTTCTTCAGCGCCTTGCCTTCGTACGGACGCAGCTCGACCACATCGCCGTGCTCCATCTTCGACACGTCCAGCTCGATCGGCAGTGCGCCGGCATCTTCCATGGTGTTGTAGAAGATCGGGGCGATCTTCGAACCCAGGCAGACGCCACCGGCGCGCTTGTTCGGGATGAACGGAATGTCATCACCGGTCCACCACAGCACGCTGTTGGTGGCCGACTTGCGCGAGGAGCCGGTACCGACCACGTCGCCGACATAGGCAACCAGGTGGCCCTTGTCCTTCAGGTCGAGGATCTGCTGGATCGGGCCGCGCTTGCCGTCTTCTTCCGGGGTGAACGGCGCGTCGTCGCGCTTGTTCTTCAGCATCGCCAGGGCGTGCATCGGGATGTCCGGGCGGGTGGTCGCATCCGGTGCCGGCGACAGGTCGTCGGTGTTGGTCTCGCCAGGCACCTTGAACACGGTGACGGTCAGGCTCTGCGGCACTTCCGGGTTGCTGGTGAACCACTCGGCATCGGCCCAGCTCTGCAGCACGGCCTGGGCGTTGGCGTTGCCGGCCTTGGCCTTTTCCTGCACGTCGTGGAACGCGTCGAACACCAGCAGGGTCTTCTTCAGGCCGTTGGCGGCAATGGTGCCGACGCTGGTGTCGTCAAGCAGCTGCACCAGCGGCGCAACGTTGTAACCGCCGAGCATGGTGCCCAGCAGTTCGGTGGCGCGCTCGCGGCTGATCAGCGGGTTCTGCTCGCTGCCCAGCGCGATCGCGGCCAGGTACGAGGCCTTGACCTTGGCTGCGTCATCGACGCCGGCCGGCACGCGGTGGGTCAGCAGGTCGAGCAGGAACTCGGCCTCGCCCTGCGGCGGGTTCTTCAGCAGTTCGATGACATCGGCCGTCTGCTGCGCGCTCAGCGGCAGCGGCGGGATGCCAAGCGCAGCGCGCTCGGCGACGTGGTGGCGGTAGGCTTCCAACATGACAACTCCCGGGTAATGCGTAGGTTGAAATAACAAAGTGGGCTCAGGCTTGCGGCACGATCAGCTTCAGGCCCTTGAAGTAGTCGCGGTAAAACGTGTCGTTCCAGGTGATCAGGCCGTCGCACTGCAGCAGTGCGTGGGCGCCGACCATGAATTCGTCCAGGCTGCGGCGGCTGCCGCCGCGCTGGCGATGACGGCGGTGCATCTCGCCGGCGCGCAGTGCCGACTTGGCTTCCATCGGGTTGAAATGCACGCCCATCTCTTCCAGCGCTTCGAGCACTTCGGCACCGCCGCGCAGCGATGCGCAGACTTCGGCCAACGTTGCGCCACAGACCACCACGCGGCCGCCGACCAGGCTCTGCCGCAGGATGGCTTCCACCGCATCGGCCTGCGGACCATTGCTGAGCAGCTCGACCAGAACTGGTGAATCGACGGCGATCATCACCGCTTACTCCTCGTCACGCACCGCGCGCACCGCCGCGTCGGACGATTCGAAGCCGTCCAGCGCGAACTTGCCGCGCGCCCGTGAGATGGCATCGTCAACACTCTTGCGCAGGATGATGCGGCTGCCGTCCAGCTCGACCTTCAGCAGCGTGCCCTTGGTCAGGCCGAGGGCATCACGCACCGCCTTGGGCAGGGTGATCTGTCCGCGTTCAGCGACGGTGGCTTCCATGGGGGGTACGCCTCAAAAAGTATGCATGAATTATACATACTCGCGGCATCTGGAACAAACCCGCCCAATCCGTGACCGCGATCCTGCGCTGGTCGCATCCGGGGGTTAGACTGGCTCCGCAGCGACCTGCTGCGGCCCCGGGCTGGACGCACCGCGTGCCGCCCGCACCTACCCGCCATAAAAGGATGTTCCATGCGCGCCTTGACCCTTGCCCTGATGCTGGCTGCCCCGCTGGCCCTTTCGACGACGGCAGCCCACGCCAATCCGTTCGGCGCCTACACCACCGGCGTCGAGATCACCCAACAGCAGATGGACACCCTGGAAGTCGGCAAGACCAGCCAGGACCAGGTCCGTGAGAAGTTCGGCGCACCCGGCCGCCGCGAACAGCTGGGCGACACGCAGGTCTGGTACTACGACTACGTGAAGATCAAGACCTTCGGCAAGAACATCCAGGAAGCGACCGTCCTGGAATTCAACAAGCAGGGTGTGCTGACGGCCAAGTCCAAGAGCAACGCTGTTGGCAAGACCGGCAATCCGCTGCTGGATGCCGCCAACGGCAAGTAAGTCCTGCTCGACACGCACTTCCGGACGGGGCGCCCATGGGCGTCCCGTCTGCGTTCGGGCCAGCGGGCGACGACCGCACGCGCTGACACGAAGGCTACACACACCGCTGTAACCTTGCGTTCCAAGCCAGCCGGGTCATTGCCGGGCGCTGGATCGCCGATACTGGGCAGGATCCGGGGCCGGAATGCCACCGGCGACCGCAAGCAGGCCCCTGCACGCATGGGCCAGAGCAAGCCATCCGCAAGAAGGAGTTACCCCGCATGAGCGATTCGTTCTCCACCCGCAGCCAGCTGAACGTCGGCGGCAAGACCTACGACTACTTCAGCCTGCCCACGCTGGGCCAGCGCTTCGATATCTCCCACCTGCCCTACTCGATGAAGATCCTGCTGGAGAACCTGCTCCGGCACGAGGACGGCGGCATCACCGTCGGCAAGGACCACATCGAAGCCGTGGCCCGCTGGAATCCGGCGGCCGAACCGGATACCGAGATCGCCTTCATGCCGGCGCGCGTGGTCCTGCAGGACTTCACCGGCGTGCCCTGCGTGGTCGACCTGGCCGCGATGCGCGATGCGGTGGTCAAGCTCGGCGGCTCGCCGGAGCAGATCAACCCGCAGATTCCTTCCGAGCTGGTCATCGACCACTCGGTGCAGGTCGATGTGTTCGGCAAGCCGGACGCACTGGACCTCAACGGCAAGATCGAATTCCAGCGCAACCAGGAACGCTACGGCTTCCTGCGCTGGGGCCAGAAGGCCTTCGACAACTTCAAGGTGGTGCCGCCGAACACCGGCATCGTCCACCAGGTGAACCTGGAGAACCTCGCCCGCGTGGTGATGACCGCGGACAAGGATGGCAAGGCCGTGGCCTACCCCGATACCGTGTTCGGTACCGACAGCCACACCACGATGATCAACGGCATCGGCGTGCTGGGCTGGGGCGTTGGCGGCATCGAAGCGGAGGCCGCCATGCTCGGCCAGCCATCGTCGATGCTGATCCCGCAGGTGGTCGGCTTCAAGCTGACCGGCAAGCTGCCCGAGGGTGCCACCGCCACCGACCTGGTGCTGACCGTCACCCAGATGCTGCGCAAGCTGGGCGTCGTCGGCAAGTTCGTCGAGTTCTACGGTGACGGCCTGCAGCACCTGCCGCTGGCCGACCGCGCCACCATCGGCAACATGGCCCCGGAATACGGCGCCACCTGTGGCATCTTCCCGATCGACGCCGAGTCGCTGAACTACCTGCGCCTGTCCGGCCGCAGCGAAGAGCAGATCAACCTGGTCGAGGCCTACGCCAAGGCGCAGGGCCTGTGGCACGAGCCGGGCAGCCCGCACGCCCAGTACAGCACCACGCTGGAACTGGACATGGGCACGGTGAAGCCGTCGCTGGCCGGCCCGAAGCGCCCGCAGGACCGCGTGCTTCTGGAAGACGTGCAGAAGAACTACCGTGAAGCCCTGGTCGGCATGACCGCCAACCGTGACAAGCGCAGCGACGACGTCTCCTCGTTCGTCAACGAAGGCGGCGGCGCCGCGGTCGGCAACGAGCAGCTGGCCAAGGGCTTCGCCGACATCGAGATCGAAGGCCGCAAGGTCCGCCTGAAGGACGGCGCGGTGGTCATCGCTGCCATCACTTCGTGTACCAATACCTCCAACCCGGCGGTGATGATCGGCGCCGGCCTGCTGGCCCGCAATGCGGCCGCCAAGGGCCTGAACCGCCAGCCGTGGGTGAAGACCTCGCTCGGGCCGGGCTCGCGTGTCGTCACCGACTACCTGGAAAAGGCCGGTGTGCTGAAGGAGCTGGAAAAGATCGGCTTCTACGTGGTCGGCTACGGCTGCACCACCTGCATCGGCAACTCCGGCCCGCTGCCGACCGAAGTCAGCGCCGGCATCGCCACCGGCGACCTGGTGGTCACCTCGGTGCTGTCGGGCAATCGCAACTTCGAGGGCCGCGTGCACCCCGAAGTGAAGATGAACTACCTGGCCAGCCCGCCGCTGGTGGTGGCCTACGCCATCGCCGGCACCACCGACATCGACCTGACCACCCAGCCGCTGGGTACCGGCAGCGATGGCCAGCCGGTGTTCCTGCGCGACATCTGGCCGAGCAACAAGGAAATCGGCGACGTCATCGCCGCCACCATCGGGCCGGAGATGTTCAAGCAGAACTACGCCGACGTGTTCAAGGGTGATACCCGCTGGAACACCATCGCCTCGCCGGACGGCAACCTGTACGCGTGGAGCGATGCCTCCACCTACATCAAGAACCCGCCCTACTTCGATGGCATGACCATGCAGACCGGCAGCATCAACGACGTGCACGGCGCGCGCGTGATGGGCCTGTTCGGCGATTCGATCACCACCGACCACATCTCCCCGGCCGGCAACATCAAGAAGGACTCGCCGGCAGGCCGCTTCCTGCAGGAGCGCGGCGTGCAGCCGGCCGACTTCAACAGCTACGGCAGCCGCCGCGGCAACGATGACGTGATGGTCCGCGGCACCTTCGCCAACATCCGCATCAAGAACCTGATGTTCGGTGGCGAGGAAGGCGGCAACACCCTGTACTACCCGGCCGGGGGCGGCCAGCCGGAAAAGCTGGCGATCTACGATGCGGCCATGAAGTACAAGGCCGACAAGGTGCCGCTGGTGGTGCTGGCCGGCAAGGAATACGGTACCGGTTCGTCGCGTGACTGGGCTGCCAAGGGCACCCTGCTGCTGGGGGTGAAGGCAGTCATCGCCGAAAGCTTCGAGCGCATCCACCGCTCCAACCTGGTCGGCATGGGCGTGCTGCCGCTGCAGTTCCGCAACGGCGAGAACGCGCAGAGCCTGGGCCTGGACGGCTCGGAAGTGATCGACATCACCGGCCTGCAGGACGGTGCCAGCAAGCGCGCCACGGTCACCGCGACCAAGGCCGATGGCACGAAGAAGACCTTCGAGGTGTCGGTGATGCTGCTGACCCCGAAGGAAGTCGAGTACTTCCGTCATGGTGGCCTGCTGCAGTACGTGCTGCGCCAGTTGGCCAGCAAGTAACGTTCCGCTCTCGGTAGAGTCGACTGCTGGTCGACTACCCAACAAAAGGGCCGGATCCTCGCGGATCCGGCCCTTCCTGTTTCTCTGCAGCCAGGCATGGCCTGGCTCTACCGCATCTCCGGCGGCACCGGGATGGGCGCCAGATGCGCGGTCACCGGCGCGGCGCGTCCGGGTCGGCGCGCAGCGCCTTCAGCAGGCCCCACATGTAGAACGCCAGGGTGAACGAGAACGGCAGGCCGCACAGCACCACCGCCGTCTGCATTGCGCTGAAATTGCCGGCCAGCAGCAGCCCGACGCTGGCTACGGTGATGCCGACGGCCCAGAACACGCGCAGCCAGATCGGCGCGTCATGGCCATCTTCCACCCCATCGTCAACGCGACGGGTACACAGGTTGGCGATCATCAGCGTGCCCGAATCGACCGGGGTCAGGAACAGCACGAAGCCGATCACCACTGCGGCACCGGCCACGTACGGCGCGGCGGGCAGGTATTCCAGCAGCTTGAACAGCGTCATCGCCGCATCGTGCTGGGCCACGTCACCCAGGATCGCCTGGCCATGGTTGAGCACCAGGTCGATGGCGGTGTTGCCGAAGATCGACAGCCACGCCAGGGTGAAGCCGAGCGGGATCAGCAGCACGCCCATGATCACTTCGCGGATGGTGCGGCCCCGCGAGATGCGCGCCACGAAAAGGCCGACGAACGGCGCCCAGGCGATCCACCAGGCCCAGTAGAACAGCGTCCACGAGCCCATCCACTCACGACCCTTCGGGTCGTTGAGGTACATGTCGAAACTCTTGCGCACGAACGCACCGAGGTAATCGCCGGTGTTCTGGATCAGGCCATCGAACAGGTGCAGGGTCGGGCCGGTGACCAGCACGAACAGCAGCAGGCCGCACAGCAGGCGCACGTTGAGGTTGGACAACCAGGCAATGCCCTTCTCCACACCGGCGACCACGCCGATGGTGGCCACCACCATCATCACCAGCACGATCGCCACCAGCACCTGCGGCGTATCCGGGATGTGGAACAGGTAGACCAGGCCGGACTGCACCACCAGCGCGCCGATGCCGAGGTTGGTGACCATCGAGATCAGCGTGGCGAGGATGCCGAAGCCATCGACCATGTCGCCGATGCGGCCATGGATGCGCTCACCGAAGATCGGGTACAGCGCCGAGCGCAGCGCCAGCGGCAGGTCACGGCGGTAGGCGAAATAGCCCAGTGCCACGCCGACCAGCGCATACAGCGCCCAGCCGTGCAGGCCCCAGTGCAGGAAGGTCAGCACCATCGCCTCGCGGCCGGCGGCCACGGTGCCGCCGGGTTGCCCGGGCGGATGCAGGAAGTGGTCCAGCGGCTCGTAGGCGCCGTAGTACAGCAGCGCGATGCCGATGCCGGCCGAGAACAGCATCGAGACCCAGGCGACGTAGCCGAAGGCCGGCGATTCCTCGTTGTGACCCAGGCGGATGCGGCCATACGGCGAGAACGCCAGCCACAGCACGAAGCCCAGGCACAGCACGATCAGCAGCATGTACCACCAGCCGAACGCGGCCGACACCTCGGCCTGCGCCCATTGCAGCCAGTGCTCGCTGCCTTCGGGATAGAGAACGGTGAGCAGCCCGAGGATGCCGATCGACACCGAGGAGCTGAAGAAGACAAAACGGTTCAAGCGCAGGGGCGAACGCTTGGGATGAGCCAGGGAAGACATGGGGTCGTCTCATCAAGTCCGAGGGAGCACATGGGCGGGGCCGGACCGGTAAACCGGGCCCATGGCGTGGGGCGCGAGCGCATCCTAGGGTTTATTGATTGAACGTTCAATCAATAAAAAGCATAATGGCGGGCAGCCCGATCCTTCGGGTCGCAATCCGTGGAGAGACAATGCCGAAGAAAGGCGTGGAACCGGTACGACGCGAGCAGCTGATCCGGGCCACTTTCCAGACCATCGACGAGATCGGCATGGCCGATGCGACCGTCGCCACCATCGCGAAGAAGGCAGGGCTGTCCAGCGGCATCGTCGCCCACTACTTCGGCGACAAGGACGGCCTGCTCAATGCCGCAATGCGGCAGATCCTGCGCGAGCTGAAGGACGCGGTCGCCCGCTACCGCGCCGACGCCAGCGACGACCCGCGCGAGCAGCTGCGCGCCATCGTCGACGGCAACTTCGACGACAGCCAGATCAACGGCACCGCGATGCGCGTCTGGCTCACCTTCTGGGCCGCGAGCATGCACCAGCCGGAACTGGCCCGGCTGCAGCGCGCCAACGACCAGCGCCTGTTCTCCAACCTGTGCCACCAGTTCAACCGCCTGCTGCCCCACCCGCAGGCCCGCCTGGCCGCTCGCGGGCTGGCCGCGATGATCGATGGCCTGTGGCTGCGCGGCAGCCTGGTCGGCGGCCAGTTCAACGCCGAGAAGTCCCGGCGCATCGCTTACGGCTACATCGACTTCCAGTTGCAGGCTGTCGCGCTATAAGCGCTTCAGCACCCGCCCCCTTCCAAGGAGTACGCCCCATGACCACCCTGCCCGTCCAACAGCTCTACATCCACGGCCAGCGCGTCGATGCCACCAGCGGCAAGACCTTCAAGACCGTCAACCCGGCCACCGGTGAGGTGATCGCCGAAGTGCAGGTTGCCAGCCAGGCCGACGTCGAGCGTGCCGTGCAGAGCGCGTCCGAAGGCCAGAAGGTGTGGGCCGCGATGACCGCCATGGAGCGCTCGCGCATCCTGCGCCGCGCCGTCGAGATCCTGCGTGAGCGCAACGACGAGCTGGCCCACCTGGAAACCCTGGACACCGGCAAGGCGCTGGCCGAAACCACCACCGTGGACATCGTCACCGGCGCCGACGTGGTCGAGTACTACGCCGGCCTGGCCACCGCCATCGAAGGCATCCAGCTGCCGCTGCGCGAATCGAGCTTCTTCTACACCCGCCGCGAGCCGCTGGGCGTGGTCGCCGGCATCGGCGCCTGGAACTACCCGATCCAGATCGCCATGTGGAAGTCGGCCCCGGCGCTGGCCGCCGGCAACGCGATGGTGTTCAAGCCTTCGGAAGTGACCCCGCTGACCGCGATCCGGCTGGCCGAGATCTACACCGAAGCCGGCGTGCCGGCCGGCGTGTTCAACGTCGTGCAGGGCCCGGGCCGCGAGATCGGCCAGTGGCTGACCGAGCACCCGGTTATCGAGAAGATTTCCTTCACCGGCGGCGTCGCCACCGGCAAGAAGGTCATGGCCAGCGCCGCGTCCTCCTCGCTGAAGGAAGTGACCATGGAGCTGGGCGGCAAGTCGCCGCTGGTGATCTGCGATGACGCCGACCTGGACCGCGCCGCCGACATCGCGGTGATGGCCAACTTCTTCAGCTCCGGCCAGGTCTGCACCAACGGCACCCGCGTGTTCGTGCCGCGCAGCATGCTCGCCGCGTTCGAGGCCGCCGTTGTCGAGCGCGTCAAGCGCATCCGCATCGGCGACCCGATGGCCGCCGAAACCAACTTCGGCCCGCTGACCAGCTTCCCGCACATGGAAAACGTGCTGCGCTACATCGAAAGCGGCAAGGCCGAAGGCGCCCGCCTGCTGACCGGCGGTGGCCGTGCCACCGAAGGCGCGCTGGCCAATGGCGCCTACGTTCTGCCGACCGTGTTCTCCGACTGCCGCGATGACATGACCATCGTCAAGGAAGAGATCTTCGGGCCGGTCATGAGCATCCTCGCCTACGACGACGAAGACGAAGTGGTGCGTCGCGCCAACGACACCACCTTCGGTCTGGCCGCCGGCGTGGTCAGCAAGGACATCAGCCGCGCCCACCGCATCATCCACCGCCTGGAAGCCGGCATCTGCTGGATCAATACGTGGGGTGAGTCTCCGGCCGAAATGCCGGTCGGTGGCTACAAGGAATCCGGCGTCGGCCGCGAGAACGGCATCTCCACCCTCGGCCACTACACCCGCATCAAGTCGGTGCAGGTGGAACTGGGCGACTACGCCAGCGTGTTCTGACCGGCGCGCCCCGAGCGCGCACCCTCGTCCGGCCACCGCGCCGATCCGACATTCCGCCGGGACGCCTGCATGCAGCGCGCCCCGGCCTGCAGGAGACACCCATGAGCACCCACAACGAGTACGACTACATCATCATCGGCGCTGGTTCGGCCGGCAACGTGTTGGCTACCCGCCTCACCGAAGATGCCGATGTCAGCGTGCTGCTGCTGGAAGCCGGTGGCCCGGACTACCGGCTCGACTTCCGTACCCAGATGCCGGCGGCACTGGCCTTCCCGCTGCAGGGCAAGCGCTACAACTGGGCGTACAAGACCGATCCCGAGCCCTTCATGAACAACCGCCGCATGGACTGCGGCCGCGGCAAGGGGCTGGGCGGCTCGTCGCTGATCAACGGCATGTGCTACATCCGCGGCAACGCGATGGATTACGACAACTGGGCCAGCATGCCGGGCCTGGAAGACTGGACCTACCTGGACTGCCTGCCGTACTTCCGCAAGGCGGAAACCCGCGACATCGGCCCCAATGACTACCACGGTGGCGACGGCCCGCTGCGCGTGACCACGCCGAAGGCCGGTAACAACGAGCTGTTCGCTGCGATGGTCGAAGCCGGCGTGCAGGCCGGCTACCCCCGCACCGACGACCTCAACGGCTACCAGCAGGAAGGCTTCGGCCCGATGGACCGCACGGTGACCCCGAAGGGCCGTCGCTCCAGCACCGCCCGTGGTTACCTGGACCTGGCCAAGCCGCGCCCGAACCTGACCATCGTCACCCACGCGCTTACCGACCGCATCCTGTTCTCGGGCAAGCGTGCGGTGGGCGTGCAGTGGCTGCACAACGACCAGCCGCAGCGTGCCACCGCGCGCCGCGAAGTACTGCTGTGTGGCGGCGCCATCGCCTCGCCGCAGATCCTGCAGCGTTCGGGCGTCGGCCCGGCCGACCTGCTGCGCAGCCTGGACATCGACCTGGTGCACCACCTGCCGGGCGTCGGCGCCAACCTGCAGGACCACCTGGAGATGTACCTGCAGTACGAGTGCAAGAAGCCGGTCTCGCTGGCACCGGCACTGAAGCTGTACAACCAGCCGGCCATCGGCGCCGAGTGGCTGTTCCTGGGCACCGGCATCGGCGCCAGCAACCAGTTCGAGGCCGGCGGCTTCATCCGCAGCGACGCCGAATTCGACTGGCCGAACCTGCAGTACCACTTCCTGCCGGTGGCGATCAATTACAACGGCTCCAACCCGATCAAGGCGCACAGCTTCCAGATGCACGTCGGTTCGATGCGCTCGCCCAGCCGCGGCCGCATCCACGTGCGTTCGAAGGATCCGCGCGAACATCCGAGCATCCTCTTCAACTACATGTCGCATGAGCAGGACTGGCGCGAGTTCCGCGCGGCGATCCGCATCACCCGCGAGATCTTCGCGCAGCCGGCGCTGGCACCGTACAGCGGCCGCGAGATTTCCCCGGGCAGCGCGCTGCAGACCGATGCGCAGATCGATGCGTTCGTCCGCGAACATGCCGAGACCGCCTACCACCCGTCGTGCTCGAACAAGATGGGCCACGCCGATGACCCGATGGCGGTGGTCGACGGCCAGGGCCGCGTGCACGGGCTGGAAGGCCTGCGCATCGTCGATGCCTCGATCATGCCGCAGGTGGTGACCGGCAACCTCAACGCGCCGACCATCATGATGGCCGAGAAGCTGGCCGACGTGATCCGCGGCCGCACCCCGCTGGCCCGCAGCACCGCGCCGTACTACAAGGCCAACGGTGCACCGGTGCGCAAGCAGGACTGACGCAAGCGCCCCGCTTGGCGACACGGTCGTGCCGGCCGCTGGCCGGCATCCACCGGAATCCCGATCGAGCGCAGATGCCGGCCAGCCGGCAGTACCAAGCAAAGAGGCCCTTCGGGGCCTCTTCGCGTTTTCCCTACGGCGGGGTATGCTGCATTGAACGGCCATTGTCGCTACGCTCAGGGCCGGAACCTAATACATCACGATTCCTGGAGGGGGAATATGAGTCTGGATCGTCCCTGGCTGCAGAGCTATCCGAAAGGCGTTCCCGCCGAAATCGACGTCAACGAGTTCCATTCGGTAGCTTCGGTCTTCGACGCTTCCGTCGCGAAATTCCGCGACCGTCCAGCCTACTCCAGCTTCGGCAAAGTGCTCACCTACGGTGAGACCGATGCGCTGGTCACCCAGTTCGCCGCCTACCTGCTGGGTGAGCTCAAGCTCAAGAAGGGTGACCGCGTCGCCCTGATGATGCCCAACTGCCTGCAGTACCCGGTGGCCACCTTCGGCGTGCTGCGCGCCGGACTGACCGTGGTCAACGTCAACCCGCTGTACACCGCGCGCGAACTCAAGCACCAGCTGGTCGATGCAGGCGTCAGTGCGCTGGTGGTGGTCGACAACTTCGGCGACACCGTCGAACAGGTCATCGCCGATACGCCGGTCAAGCACGTGGTCACCACCGGCCTGGGCGACCTGCTCGGCGCCAAGGGCGCGATCGTCAACTTCGTGCTGAAGTACGTCAAGAAGATGGTGCCCAACTACCACATCAAGGGCGCCGTCCGCTTCAGGCAGGCGCTCAAGCTGGGCAGCCGCCACGCGCTTCCGAAGGTCGAGATCGACCACGACGACATCGCTTTCCTGCAGTACACCGGCGGTACCACCGGCGTGGCCAAGGGCGCGATGCTGACCAACCGCAACCTGATCGCCAACATGCAGCAGGCGTCGGCGTGGCTGTCCACCTCGGGCATCGAGCCGGGCAAGGAAGTGATCATCACTGCCCTGCCGCTGTACCACATCTTCGCGTTGACCGCGAACGGCCTGGTCTTCATGAAGTTCGGTGGCTGCAACCACCTGATCACCAACCCGCGCGACATGAAGGGTTTCGTCAAGGAGCTCAAGGGCACCCGCTTCACCGCCATCACCGGCGTCAACACGCTGTTCAACGGCCTGCTCAACACGCCCGGCTTCGACGAGATCGACTTTTCTTCGGTCAAGTTCACCCTCGGCGGCGGCATGGCGGTACAACGTGCCGTGGCCGAACGCTGGAAGAAGGTCACCGGGGTGACCCTGGTCGAAGCCTATGGCCTGACCGAGACCTCGCCGGCAGCCTGCATCAACCCGCTCACCCTGCCCGAGTACAACGGCGCCATCGGCCTGCCGATCCCGTCCACCGATGCGTGCATCAAGGACGACAACGGCAACATCCTGGCGCTGGGCGAAGTGGGCGAGCTGTGCATCAAG
Organism: Stenotrophomonas sp. YJH_SMC_64; assembly: GCF_059371375.1. Classification (NCBI taxonomy): domain Bacteria; kingdom Pseudomonadati; phylum Pseudomonadota; class Gammaproteobacteria; order Lysobacterales; family Lysobacteraceae; genus Stenotrophomonas; species Stenotrophomonas sp. YJH_SMC_64. The sequence goes on from NZ_JCAFUN010000010.1 coordinate 19,904, forward strand.
GGCCCGCAGGTGATGAAGGGCTACTGGCAGCGCCCGGAGGAAACCGCCACCGCCATCGACGCCGACGGCTGGCTGCACACCGGCGACATGGCGAAGATGGACGAACAGGGCTTCTTCTACATCGTCGACCGCAAGAAGGACATGATCCTGGTGTCCGGCTTCAACGTGTACCCGAACGAAGTCGAGGACGTCATCGCGATGATGCCCGGCGTGTTGGAGGTGGCTGCGGTCGGTGTCCCGGACGAGAAGTCCGGCGAGGTCGTGAAGGTCGTGATCGTGAAGAAGGACCCGAACCTGACCGCGGAAATGGTCAAGGAACATGCCCGGGCCAACCTGACCGGTTACAAGCACCCCAGAATCGTAGAATTCCGAAAGGAGCTGCCGAAGACCAACGTCGGCAAGATTCTCCGTCGCGAGCTGCGTGATACGCCCGCCCAGTAAGGGTTTCCGGGCAACACGACAGTACAGGGGACCCCGCCGGAGACGGCGGGGTCTTTTTATTGCCGGAACATGGCCGGCCCGGCGCTTGCGGGCGGTTCACGACGGGTGCATAGAATCAGTCGCCGCCGCATGTTCAGCTCGCCCCCTCACTCCTCTCCGTCCGCTCTGCGGTTGGCCGGACGGTCACACGGAGAACTCCCATGTCTGCAGTACGCCCCATCATTACCCGTCCCGAGCAGCACCCTACCCTGCGTATCACCGAAGAACCCGAGCGGGATGTTTACTGGATCCATATGCACGCCAACCTGGTCAACCAGCCAGGCCGGCCGTGCTTCGCCTCGCGCCTGGTCGATGACATCGTCGACTACCAGCGCGAACTGGGCGATCGCCTCAGCGCCTCGCACGCTCTGTCACCCCATGTCGTACTTGCCTCGGACAGCGACGTGTTCAACCTGGGCGGCGATCTCGAACTGTTCTGCCGCCTGATCCGCGAGGGCGACCGCGCCCGCCTGCTCGACTATGCCCAGCGCTGCGTGCGCGGCGTGCATGCCTTCCATGCTGGCCTGGGCACCCGTGCCCACAGCATCGCCCTGGTCCAGGGCAATGCACTGGGGGGCGGCTTCGAGGCCGCACTGAGCTGCCACACCATCGTCGCCGAGGAAGGCGTGTTGATGGGCCTGCCGGAGGTGCTGTTCGACCTGTTCCCCGGCATGGGCGCCTACTCCTTCCTGTGCCAGCGGATCAGTCCGCGGCTGGCGGAGAAGATCATGCTGGAAGGCAACCTCTACACCGCCAGCCAGCTGAAGGAAATGGGCCTGGTCGACATCGTGGTGCCGGTGGGCGAAGGTGTTGCCGCAGTCGAACAGGTGATCAAGGAAAGCCGACGCATCCCACACGCCTGGGCGGCGATGCGTGAGGTCAACGAGATCGCCACCATGGTGCCGCTGCATGAAATGATGCGGATCACCGAGATCTGGGTAGACACTGCGATGCAGCTCGGCGAGAAGTCCCTGCGCACCATGGATCGGCTGGTACGGGCGCAGGCCCGACGCAATGGCGACCCGGCCTGATCGTCTGGCGGGTCAGGACGGGCTGCGCTCGCTGTCGTCGCGGTGCGGTGCCCCCGCACTACGGGCAGCCAACGCATTCCTGCCGTTGCGCAGAGCGGTCGCCAGGTTGCTGAGGCGGGAGCTCCATTCACCCTTCAGCTGCCAGTCCGCCATGCGCATGATTTCGCCACTGGAGGCGGCAACCTGGACAAGCCCCAGGTTGCTTGCCACGCCGCGCAGCGCGTGGGCGTGCTCGCGGAAATCCTCCCAGGCCTGGCGCTCGCCGCAGCCCTGCAGCTGGCCCATGCTCGCGTCGACGTCCGCCAGGCACTGGTCGATGAACTTGCGTTCGAAGCCATCGCCCATGCCCAGCGACGCCAGCTCGTCCAGCACCGCGGTATCGAGCACGCCATCGCCGACCGGCAATGCAGGCACCGACTGGATGCCGGGCTCGGCGCGGGTGTTGGCGGCGACATCGGCCAGCACTTCCAGCAGGCGGGTGGCCACCACGGGCTTGGCAAGGAAGGCGCGGGCGCCGGCCTGCTCGCAACGCAGGATGGACTCGGGGGTGACGTCTGCGCTCAGCACCATGACCGGAACGTAAGGCATGCCGCTGGCCTGCATCACCCGCAACTGCTTGAGCAGATCCAGTCCGCTCATGCCGGGCATGTGCAGGTCGACGATCGCTGCGTCGTAACTGGCCTGCTCCAGCGCATCGAGCACTTCAGCGCCGCCGTTGACGCAGGTGACCTTGTGGCCGGCCTTCTCCAGCAGCCGCTGCAGCACCATGCGGTTGGCCTCGTGGTCGTCGGCGACCAGAACCCGCAGGCTCCGCACCCGTGCACGATGGCGCAGGAAGGGGTTGGAAAACGCGATGACATTGCCGGCTTCAGCCACCTCGGACGGAACCGCCGGGGCTGATGAGGTGTCTGCGACGTCCAGCGTGATCTCGACCCAGAACACGCTGCCGCGCGGGCTGTTCGGAGCATAGCCGACCTGCCCGCCCATCGACTCGACCAGGCCCTTGGCAATGGCGGTGCCCAGACCGGTGCCTTCATGGCGACGGGCCAGGCCGACATCGCCCTGCTCGAACGCATTGAACAGGCGTCCGCGCAACGCCACCGGCACGCCGATGCCGGTATCGACGATCTCGAATCGCAGGCGCATCCGCTCGCTGCCCAGCGCATCGGGGCTGGACACGCGCAGATGCACGTAGCCACTGTCGGTGAACTTGACCGCGTTGCCCATCAGGTTCAGCAGGATCTGCTGCAGATGCCCGGCATCCCCGAGCAGGCGCGGCGGCACGTTGTCGTCCACCTGCACGCGATAATCCAGCGATTTTGAGCGGGTCTGCGGGGTCAGGATCAGGTTGATCGCCTGCAGCACGTCGGCCAGCGCGAACTCGTGCCACTCCACGCGCACCTTGCCGGCTTCGATCGCGGAGATGTCCAGCACCTCTTCCACCAGCGCCAGCAGGCTGCGGGTCGAGGCCTGGATGGTGTTCAGGCACTCGCGCTGTTCGTCGTCCAGGCGGGTGGTGGCCAGCACTTCGGTCATGCCGGCCAGCCCGTTCAACGGCGTGCGGAACTCATGGCTCATGTTGGCCAGGAAGCGGCTCTTGGCTTCGTTGGCCTGCCGCGCCTCGGCCACCGCCCGGGTCAAGGCATGCAGCAGCGAATCGAAGTACAGCGGAATCGCGCCCAGGCCCAGCAGCAGGCCCCAGCCCAGATAATCGTGGCCGCGCCAGTACGGCGACAGCATCACCGTGCACAGGAAGGCCAGGCAGCCCATGGCCGTGGCCACGCGCAGGTAGGTGCTGCCGTAGCGCATGCCGTTGCCGATCGTCACCCACAGCATCACCGCATACAGCGGTGCGGCCGGCTCGCCCTGGATGGTCATGATCCAGGCCATGCAGGTGTAATCGGTCAGCATGCCGATCACGCGGCGCACATGCGACACGCCCGGATTGACCAGGATCGCGGTCAGCAGGCCGGCGGAAATGGTCAGCTCGAAGGCGAGGATCAGCCACGTCGCCGTCAGCGCCTCACCGCCGCCGCTCAGCGAGCGCCAGCCGAGATAGCTGATGAACAGTGCCGTGATGATGATGCGGATCAGGTTCTGCGCGTGCTCGCTGTCCTCGCGCCCGGACAGGCGCTGCTTGAAGCGGGCCAACAGCGAGCGCTTGTCGGATCCAGCGGCGGGCGTCGTATCCATGGTCGGATGTCGCATCCTTCGGCGCAGCAGGGAGGAGCAGCACAACGGTACTGCCAGCAACCCCAACCACAGGGAAATGGCCAGCCCCAGGTTGGCCTGCCAATAGGGAGTCAACAGCACGGTAGTGCCGAAACTGACCATCGCCAGCACAATGGCAGCGGTCAGGTAACGCGGCCCGAAGCGCAGGCCGTTGCCCACCGTGACCCACATCACCACCGCATACACCCACGCCAGCGGCTCACCCATCTGGATCATGCCGATCGCGATCAGGCCGTAATCGGCCAGCATCCCGGCCACCCGCCGCAGGTCCGAGCGCTGCGGCTTCCACAGCAGCCAGCCGAACAACAGCAGCGACAGGCCCAGCCCGGTCAACGCCGTTGCCAGCGCGCCCTGGTACTGATCCAGCCGGTGCAGGCGGGCGCCGGACAACAGAACATAGACCAGGATCAGCGAGATCAGCACCACCCGCACGATCGCCTGGCCATGTTCCGAATCCGGACGCTGCGCCAGCCGACGCCTCACGCGTGCGAACAGGTCCTGCATGTCACCCACCCGGTCGCGTCGATGCCGTCGAGTGCTGGGCGCAGATATCCATCAACTGCTGGTGGCCGCGCATCAGCGCATCCACGCAACGCGGATCGAACAGTCGCCCACGCTGGGCGTACAGATAAGCCAGAGTGGCTTCCATGGTCCATGCTTCCTTGTACGGACGGGGCGAGATCAGCGCATCGAAGACGTCGGCGACAGCAACGATCCGCGCTTCCAGCGGAATCGCTTCGCCGACCAGGCCGTCGGGATAGCCGCTGCCGTCATAGCGCTCGTGATGGCGCAGCGCGATGAGCGCGCCCACCTGGATGAAACGGTTCTGGCTGCCACTGAGCAGCTCGTGGCCGATGCGTGGGTGCCGGCGCATGATCGCCAGCTCCTCGTCATTGAGCTTGCCCTGCTTGAGCAGCACCGCGTCGGGAATGGCGATCTTGCCCATGTCATGCAGCGGTGCCGCCATCTCGATCAGGCGCACGTCGTCTTCGGGCAGGCCAAGCTGCTCGGCGATCAGCCCCGCAACGCGCGCCATGCGTTCGAGATAGGCACTGGTGCCGGCATCACGGAACTCGATCGCCCGGGCCAATCGCGACAGGGTCTCGCGTTCGCGTTCCTCGACCTCGTGCATGCTGGCCAGCAGGCGCTGCTCCAGCGACAACGCACGTTGCTTCACGTTCTCGGTCTGCTGGCGCAGTTGCAGCAGGTTGTAGCAGCGCGCGCGCAGTTCGCGCGGGCGGATCGGCTTGACCAGGAAGTCGATGACCCCCGCTTCCAGCGCCGCCTGGCGGATCGGCTCGTCGCCGACCACGGTGATCAGGATCACCGGGATATCGCGGTGCTTGGGCAGGCGACGGAATCGACGGGCGAACTCCAGCCCATCCATCTCCGGCATGCGGTAATCGAGCAGCAGCAGGTCGACCGGGTGCGCCTCGCACCAGGCCAATGCGGTCAGCGGATCACCGAAGTCATACACGCTCAGTTCCGGCGCGATGTCTTCGATGACGTGACGCAGCATCGTCCGCGCGGACGTCTGGTCGTCAACAATGACGATGTTCAACGCGTACTCCGCCTGGTTTCTCGACCATGCTGGATCATCAGCAGGCGAGGATACCCTGCTGCTGCGAACGCTCGCACCCTGCATCGGCCCGACTCCCGTGTCATGCGTCCCGGTTCATGATCGTCATCACATTGTGAAGCGGACTCTCCACAATGCGCACTCCCCCTGGCGCCGATCAAGCCATAACAGACGTCAAGGTAGTGCATTAACGATACGCCGAGCGCGGGAGGCGTCAATCGCGCCGTCTCATTTCGCGACGGCGCGCACAAACGGGAGTCAAAAAGACGACTTACTGCTCCGGACGCATGTACGGGAACAGCAGCACGTCACGGATCGAGCTGCTGCCGGTCAGCAGCATCACCAGGCGATCAACGCCGATGCCGAGGCCGCCGGTCGGGGCCATGCCGTACTCCAGCGCACGGATGTAGTCGGCGTCGTAATGCATCGCCTCGTCGTCGCCGCCTTCCTTCGCGGCCACCTGGGCCTGGAAACGCTGGGCCTGGTCTTCCGGGTCGTTCAGTTCGGAGAAGCCGTTGGCCAGCTCCTTGCCGTTGACGAACAGCTCGAAGCGATCCGTGTAGCCCGGGTCGTTGTCATTGGCACGGGCCAGCGGCGAGACCTCGACCGGATGGTCGGTGATGAAGGTCGGCTGGATCAGGGTGTGCTCGACCGTGGCCTCGAAGATTTCCAGCAACAGCTTGCCCCAGCCGTAGGACGGCTTGACGCGGATGTTCAAGCGCTCGCAATGGCGCAGCAGCGCATCGCGGTCAGTGCAATCAGCGGCCGAGATTTCCGGGTTGTGGTGGCGCACTGCCTCATCCATGCGCCAGCGACGGAACGCCGGGCCCAGGTCGATCTTCGCGCCGTCCCACTCGACCTCGGTGCCACCGTTCACGGCCTTGGCCACATCACGGATCACACCCTCGGTCAGGTCCATGATTTCGTTGTACGTGGCATAGGCCTCGTACAGTTCCATCATGGTGAATTCCGGATTGTGGCGGGTGCTGACGCCTTCATTGCGGAAGTTGCGGTTGATCTCATACACACGCTCCAGGCCACCCACGGTCAGGCGCTTGAGGTACAGCTCCGGCGCCACGCGCAGGTACAGGTCCAGGTCCAGCGCGTTGTGATGAGTGGTGAACGGCTTGGCCGCCGCGCCGCCGGGGATGTAATGCATCATCGGCGTCTCGACTTCCAGGAAGTCGCGGTTGTCCAGCCACGCGCGCATGGCGCGGATGATCTTCGAGCGCTTGATGAACACCGCGCGCGACTCCGGGGTCACGATCAGATCGACGTAACGCTGGCGGTAGCGCTGCTCGACGTCGGCCAGGCCGTGCCACTTGTCCGGCAGCGGGCGCAGCGACTTGGTCAGCAGGCGGATCGACTCTGCCTTGACCGACAGTTCGCCGGTCTTGGTACGGGTCAGGCCGCCTTCGACGGCGATGATGTCGCCCACGTCCCAGCCCTTGAAGGCCGTGTAGGCATCGCCCAGCACCGCGCCCTGCAGGAACAGCTGGATGCGGCCGGACTCGTCCTGGATCTGCGCGAAGCTGGCCTTGCCCATGATGCGCTTGGCCATCAGGCGGCCGGCCATCTTCACCTGGCGGCCGCTGCCTTCCAGCGCCTCGGCGGTCCAGGTCTCGGCATCGGCGAATTCTTCCTGCAGGCGGCCGGCGAAGTCCTCGCGACGGAAGTCGTTCGGGTACGCGATGCCCTGCCCACGCAGCGTTTTGAGTTTCTCGCGGCGCTCGGCGATCAACTTGTTTTCGTCAACGGGGGGGGTATCGGTAGCTTCGCTCATGGATCTGCGGGAATCGTGTAGTGAGGGGGGATGTTGCACCCGGCACAGCCGGTTGCCCAGCATACCAAAACCGCCCTGCCCCGGCCGGGAGAGGGGTCAGATCCCTTTGCGCAGCAAAGGGATCTGACCCCGTTTGGCGATGCCCCCGGTAGCCGACAACCTGGGTTGGCGTCCTGCGTGCCGACCAAGGTCGACACCTACCGGGCGGATCGGCCGACCCTGCTTCGCCGTTACCTGTTCCCGGGGAACGCCTGCCGCAGCTCGTCCACCAGCACCCGCTGGTTCTCCGAATAGTCCACCGGCACCGACACCAGGTGCACCCCGCCCTCGTTGAAGGCCGCCTCCAGCGTCGGGATGAACTGCTCGATGGCGGTCACCTCGTGGCCCTTGCAGCCGTAGGCTTCAGCGTACTTCACGAAATCCGGGTTGCTGAAGGTCATGCCGTAGTCGGTGAAGCCATCTACCGCCTGCTTCCAGCGGATCATGCCGTAGGCGCCGTCGTTGAGGATCAGCACCACCAGGTTCAGGCCCAGCCGACGCGCGGTCTCCAGCTCCTGGCTGTTCATCATGAACCCGCCATCGCCACACACCGCCAGCACCCGCCGCTGCGGGTACAGGATCGAAGCCATGATCGCCGACGGCAGGCCCGCGCCCATGGTCGCCAGCGCATTGTCCAGCAGCAGCGTATTGGCCACCTGGGTGCGGTAATTGCGCGCGAACCAGATCTTGTACATGCCGTTGTCCAGCGCCACGATGCCGTCCGGCGGCATCACCTGGCGCACGTCGTGCACCAGCCGCTGAGGCGTGAATCCAGCCTCCTCGGCTCGGTCAGCCAGGTGTTCCAGAATGGTCGCGCGCAGCGGCAGCAGCGCGTCAGCATCCGGCACCGCGCCTTCGATACGATCGGCCAACTGGGTCAGCGAACGACCGATGTCACCGATCACTTCCACCTGCGGGAAGTACACCTGCTCCACCGCCGCCTGCGAGTAGCCGATATGGATCACGGTCGGCCCACCCGGGCGCATCACGAACGGCGGCTTCTCGGTGACCTCGTGGCCGATGGTGACGATCACGTCGGCCTGGTCGATCGCCATGTGCACGTAATCGCGCTCGGTCAGCGCCGCGGTGCCCATGTACAGGCCCGAACCACCGGCCACCGCGCCCTTGCCCATCTGCGTGGTGAAGAACGGAATGCCGGCGCGCAACACGAACGCCGACAGCGCTTCGCTGGACTGCGGCCGCGACGCCGCCGAGGCGATCATCAGCAGGGGGCGCTTGGCGTTGCGGATGATCTCCGCCGCCCGATCCAGCGCCTCCGGACTGGCAATGGGACGATCCACCGCGTGCGGCGGAATCAGCGCCACGCCCTCGACCTCATCGGCCGCGATATCTTCGGGCAGCTCCAGCAGCACCGGGCCCGGGCGCTCTTCCTGGGCGACACGGAACGCCTCGCGGACGATGGTCGGGATGGTGCGCGCCGAGACGATCTGACGCGCCAGCTTGGTCAGCGGCTTCATCGTGCTGACGATGTCGACGATCTGGAAGCGCGCCTGCTTGCTGGCGACGATGCCCTTCTGCCCGGTGATCATGATGACCGGCCATGCGCCAAGCAGCGCATACGCGGCGCCAGTGGTGAAATTCAGCGCGCCGGGGCCGAGCGTGGCCAGGCACACGCCCGGCTTGCCGGTCAGGCGGCCATAGGTGGCCGCCATGAACACGGCCGCCTGCTCGTGGCGGGTGATGACCAGCTCGATGCTGGAATGGCGCAGCGACTCGACCACGTCGAGATTTTCTTCGCCGGGAATGCCGAAAATGCGCTCGACGCCTTCGTTCTCAAGTGCGGCGACAAGCAGATCTGAACCCTTGGACATTGGAATGCCGTCCTTTTCGCTGGACTGATGGTGGATCGTTGCAGGAAGGATGGAAGCTGCGCGTCAACGCTTGTCGAACCACACGGTCTGCGCGTTGACGAATTCGCGGATGCCGAAGTGCGAGAGCTCACGGCCGAAGCCGCTCTTCTTCACGCCGCCGATCGGCACGCGCGGATCGGACGCAGAGAAGCCGTTGACGAATACACCGCCGGTCTGCAGCCGGCGCGCCAGCTGCATCGCACGGGCGCGGTCGCCGCTCCACAGGTTGCCGCTGAGGCCGAACTCGCTCTGGTTGGCCAGTTCCACCGCATGGTCGGCGTCGCGGGCGCGGCTGATCGAGGCCACCGGCCCGAACGTTTCGGTGTCGAAGGCCTGCATGCCCGGCTCAACCCCGGCCAGCACAGTGGGTGCATAGAACGCACCCGGACGATCCAGCTGGTGACCGCCGACCAGCAGCTGCGCACCGGCGTCGACCGAAGCACGTACCTGCGCGTCGAGCTGCTCCAGCAGATCCTGGCGCGCCATCGGGCCGATGCGGTTCGCCGGGTCGCGGCCGTCGCCAATGGTCAGTGCCTGCACCTTCTGGCAGAACTGCGCCACGAAACGATCGTAGACCGCGTCTTCGACGATGATGCGCTTGCCGGCGATGCAGACCTGCCCGGTGTTCTGGAAGCGCGAGGCCACCGCCGCATCGACGGCCGCATCAAGATCGGCATCGGCCAGGACGATGAACGGATCGGAACCGCCCAGTTCCAGCACCACCTTCTTCAGCGCCTGCCCGGCCTGGGCAGCAATGCTGCGACCGGCGGCCACACTGCCGGTCAGGGTCACCGCCGCGATGCGGTCATCGGCGATCGCGCGGCTGGTGCCCTCGCGGCTGATGTTGGCAGCGATGAAGGTGCCCTCCGGCAAGCCGGCATCGCGCCATGCGGCGTCGAGCAGCTGCGCGGTACCGACGATGTTCTCGGCCGGCTTCAGCAGGAAGCCGTTGCCGCCCATCAGGATAGGCACCGCCGCGCGCATCACCTGCCAGTACGGGAAGTTCCACGGCATGATGCCCAGCACCACGCCCAGCGGCAGGTAGGACACGTAAGCCTTGTCGTCGGGCACCTGGGTCGGTTCGTCGCGCAGGAACTGCGCACCGTTGTCGGCGTACCAGTCGCACAGCACAGCACACTTCTCGATTTCGGCCAGCGCTTCGGCCTGGACCTTGCCCATTTCGGCGGTAGCCAGCGCGGCCAGCTTTTCACGGTCACGGCGTAGCACCGCGGCCATCGCACGCAGTACGTCTGCGCGCTGTTCGAGGCTCTTGACGCTCCAGGCCGCAAAGCCGAGCTGGCCGCGATCCAGGATTGTTTCCAGCTCGGCGTCGGTGGCGAAGGGATGGCTGGCGATCTGCTGGCCAGTGGCCGGATCGCGGGAAATGGCGGTGGTGGGGGCAGCGGACATGCAGGGCTCCTGTTGTCTCGACAACGGGCGGTGGCCCGTCTCCTGCACAGGAATGTGGACCCGAATGGCGGAGGCAACAAGGCGTCTGCTTATCCTGTGACCTGCACTTACCTGCCTGAATGGGGTTTTCGGCAGGGCTGCGCCCTGCACCCGCTACGATCCAGAGCAACAGCAACAGCAACAGCAGAAGCTGGTTTCCTGAGGGATGGCGGGGTGGGTCCGGTTGCGGGAGACGCTATAAACCCTTCCATGGGGGCTTGGCCGCGGCATCCATGCCGCGGACACTCCCGCAACCGGACCCATCCCGCCTTCGACAGAGTTCTGCGATCTGTCGGGACGGCGCTCTGCGTTGCTGTTGGTGGGTGTCGACCTTGGTCGACACAGTAGACCCACGCCATGCGTGGATGACTCATTCGATATCTGAGAGAAAAATCGTGTCGACCAAGGTCGACACCTACCAACAGCCGCGCGGAACAAAGCCGCAGTTGCCAACAACCGCGCGAAATCTGTCTGAGGTGGGGTGGTGTGGGTTGGCAGGACCGTTGGCGCCATGGATGGCGCCATCGAGCCCCCATGGACGGGTTTACGGCGTGTCCTGTCAACCCACACCACCCCGCCATCCCTCGGATAGTCCGCTGTTGCTGTTGCTGTTGCCGTTGCTGTCGCTTCGGCCTCTGCGGGTGCAGGGCGCAGCCCTGCCGAACAACCTACTTCCGCGGCAGGTAGGTCACCAGGGAAAGGTCATGCCGGCTCTCCGGCACCAGCGCCACGTACTGCAGGTCCAGCAACCCGCGCGTGGGATGGTTCAACTTCTTCGCCCCTTCATCGAACCGGCGCACATCGTGCTCCGGCCACCACTGGCGGAACTCCTCGCTGTGCGCCGAGATGTCCTCGACCAGCGCCAGGAACGGAGCCTTGTCCGGCGCCTGCGCCATCGCCGCGCGGAAGCCTGCCAGCAGGCCGCGGGTCATTTCTTCCCAGTTGAGGATCAGCGTGCGGTACGGCGGGTACAGGAACATCAGCCGCAGCGTATTGCGCTCGTGCGGCGCCAGCTGGCTGTAGTCCACGAACAGCTCGGCGATGGCCGGATTCCAGGCCAGGATGTCGAAGCGGGTGTTGCGCACGTACGCCGGGATCGGCTGCATCGCCTCCACCAGCTGGCGCAGGCCGTCGGTCACACTCTCGTCCGGTGATTCCAGCGGCACGCCGTAGCCGGACAGTGCGAAGGCATAGGCGCGTTCGTCGTCGCTCATGCGCAGCACCTGTGCCAGGCGCTCGAGCACCTCGGGCGAGGCACGCACTTCGCGGCCCTGCTCGATCCAGGTGTACCAGCTCACGCTGACCCCGATCGCCAGCGCCACTTCCTCGCGCTTCAGGCCCGGGGTGCGCCGCCGCCCGGCCGGCAGGCCGAGCGTGGCGGGGTCGACACGGGCGCGGCAGGCCTTGAGAAAGCCGCCGAGTTCCTTGCGTTCACTTTCGCTGCGCATCATCGCTACCGCCGTACCCGTTGTAGCGTCGAGCCATGCTCGACGCATCTGCTACTGCGCCAACAGCAGCCGAGCATGGGCTCGGCTCTACCGGAAGCGTGATCAGCCACCCTCGGCGTTGCGCACGAGGGTGACGACATCCGCGCAGGCGCGCCGATCAGGCATCGACGCGCTTGGAGCCCACGGCCAGACCGGCCTTCAGGCTGGCCTCGACGAACTCGTCCAGATCGCCGTCCAGCACCTTCTGCGTATCCGAACGTTCGATGCCGGTGCGCAGGTCCTTGATGCGGCTCTGGTCGAGCACGTAATTGCGGATCTGGCTGCCCCAGCCGATGTCGGACTTGGTCGCTTCCACGGCATCCTTTTCGGCGTTGCGCTTCTGGATCTCCAGCTCGTACAGCTTGGCGGCCAGCATCTTCATCGCGTTGTCGCGGTTCTGGTGCTGGCTGCGGCCGGTCTGGCAGGCCACCACGATGTTGGTCGGGATGTGGGTGATGCGCACCGCCGACTCGGTCTTGTTGACGTGCTGGCCACCGGCACCCGACGAACGGTACACGTCGGTACGCAGGTCGGCCGGATTGATGGTGATGTCGATGTTGTCATCGATTTCCGGCGACACGAACACCGAGGTGAAGCTGGTGTGGCGGCGGTTGTCCGAGTCGAACGGCGACTTGCGCACCAGGCGGTGCACACCGGTCTCGGTCTTCAGCCAGCCATAGGCATAGTCGCCTTCCACGCGCAGCGTGGCCGACTTGATGCCGGCGACGTCGCCGCCGGAGACTTCCATCAGCTCGGTCTTCCAGCCGCGCGATTCACACCAGCGCAAGTACATGCGCAGCAGGATCTCGGCCCAGTCCTGGGCTTCGGTGCCACCGGCACCGGCCTGGATGTCGACGAACGCAGCGGCATTGTCCATCTCGCCGGAGAACATGCGCTGGAACTCCAGCTTCTCCACGTGCGCCTGGTGCTTGTCCAGGTCGGCCACCACCGCCAGTGCGGTGTCCTCGTCCTGCTCGGACTCGGCCAGCTCGAGCAGTTCGGTGGCGTCGTTCAGGCCATCCAGCACCGAGGCGATGCCGCCCACGGTCTTTTCCAGGCTGGAACGTTCGCGGCCCAGGTTCTGGGCGTACTCGGCGTTGTTCCAGACGTCGGGGCTTTCCAGCTCCCGCGTTACTTCTTCAAGACGCTCCTTCTTGGCGTCGTAGTCAAAGATACCCCCGAAGCGACAGCACGCGATCGGTCAGATCGGTGATGCGCTGGCGGACAGGATTCAGTTCGATCATGTCGGCGGTTATGCATTCAAAAGATGACTGCCAATGATACCGCAGGCCGGGGGCGCCCGGAATGAGGGACCAGGCCTGCCGCTGGGAGCCAACCACTGGTAGACCCGCCTCTGTAGAGTCGACTGTCAGTCGACTGCTTTTCATTCAGGTTGCGGTGGAGCCCGCGCTGCGCGCGATAGTCGACGAACAGTCGACTCTACCCGCGCCCGCGCCGCCCAGCGCCTGCCGCAGGACCGGCAGCTGGCGCCGGCTGCAGGGCACTTTGGCTCCATCGGCCATGTGCAGCAGGGCCTCGCCTCCGTCCAGCGGCTCGATCGAGCGCAACTGGCCGCGATTGATCAGCCAGCTGCGATGCGGGCGCAGGAACTCGCCCGGGTCCAGCCGCTGCTCCAGCACCGCCATGGTGATCCGCAGCGGGTAGTCGTGCCCGCGCACCCGCAGGTTCACGTAGTTGCCCGCCGACTGCGCGTACTCCACATCTGCGGTGGCAACCAGGAATTCCTTGCCCAGCTTGCGCACGAGGAAGTGCTGGGGGCGCTCGACCGGCTCCACCGGCGGGCCGACGTCGGGCTCGGCCAGCAGGCTCGCTTCGCCCTGCCTGCGCCTGCCGAACCAGCTGGCAAAGTGCTCGAGGGCCACGAACATCGCGAACGTGCGCACATCCTTCAGGTATTCGTAGGCAAAACGCTCCAGCCAGCCGGCATCGTCCTGGTAGCGGTAGCCCAGCGACGCGTAGGCCAGATGCCGCAGCAGCATCATCCCCACCACGTGCAGCAGCGACCAGCCGACGCTGGCCAGCAGATACAGCGGCAACCGCCGCCTCCAGGTATCAGCATGCAGCGGCCAGCGCTCGCAGCCCCACCACAGCAACGGCAGGGTCAACAGGATCAGACCGAGGCTGCTGAACTCCCAGATCATCGGCTCCCACAGCCCGAGATCGGCGCCGCGGCGACTGGCGTCCATCACTTCCACCAGCGCATTGGTCACTGCCGAGGCCGACAGGATCGCCGCCCACACCAGCAGGCGGGTTGAAGTACGCCAGCGCGATGGTCGGCCCTGGGTCATTGCTGCATCCATGTCGTTGCGGTGCTCCAGCCTGCCTCAAGGGACCAAGGGTAGCGGCTCCATTGGTCCCACCACCCCCGCCATTGGTCACTGCGTCGGTTCCAGCGGCCCCTTGCCGGTCGCCGCACGGACCGGACGGCGTCACCTTGGCTCGACTCTCCGGCACACCACCACCATGACCCGACGCCATGACATCGACGCCCTGCGCGTGTTCGCCTTCGCTCTGCTGATCCTCTACCACACCGCCATGGCCTACGTGGACGACTGGGGCTTTCACCTCAAGAGCGTGCATACCGCCGAATGGCTGCAGTGGCCGATGCTGTTCGTCAACCGCTGGCGGATGTCGCTGCTGTTCCTGATCTCGGGTATCGCCATCGCGCTGATGCGGCCGGAAGGCAGGTTGCTGCGCTTCGCCGGCCTGCGCACCTGGCGGCTGCTGCTGCCGCTGCTGTTCGGCATGTTCGTGATCGTGCCGATCCAGCCCTACTGCGAAGGCGTAGCCAACGGCCACGTGGCACCCGGCTTCGGCCACTTCCTGCTGCGCTATTGGCAGGTGCGGCCATGGCCGGAAGGGAGTTTCGCCGGTTGGCAGTACGGCATCACCTGGAACCATCTGTGGTACCTGGCGTATCTCTGGGACTACACGCTGGCACTGGCCCTGTTGATGCCGTTGCTGGGAACGGCGGTGGTGCGCCGCGCGGTGGCGTTCTGCGCAGCATCGCCGATGCTGCTGATCGGCCTTCCGTCCGCCCTGCTGCTGGCCTGGGTGATCTGGCTGGAGCCGATCTACCCGTCCACCAATGCCCTGCTCAGCGACTGGTACCAGCACGCGAAGTACGCAACGGTCTTCCTGGCCGGCTACCTGCTGGGTCGTGAGCCGGTGTTCTGGCAGCGCGTGGTCGCCCTGCGCCGCACCACGCTGTGGCTGGCGCTTGCTGCCGTTGGCTGGTATCTGGGGTTGCGCATCCTCGGCCAGGTGCTGCCCGCCGACTCACCGCTGCGGCAATGGCCCGAACCGTTCTGGGACCTGCAGGGCCGGGCCAGCCAGTCGCTTTACGTATGGACCGCGCTGCTGGCCATCCTCGGCTGGGGAAAGGTCTTCCTCGATCGCCCGTTCCGCTGGCTGCCGTACTGCACCGAGGCGATCTATCCGTGGTACATGCTGCACCAGAGCCTGATCATCGCCCTGCTGTTCTGGCTCAGGCCGCTTCGGTTGGGACCGTGGATGGAACCGGCCCTGCTGCTGGGCGGCACTGTCGGCGGCTGCCTGCTGATCCATGAGTTGCTGATCCGTCGCGTGCGTTGGCTGCGGCCCCTGTTCGGCCTGCGTGCCGAACCGCCAGCGGCGTCAAAGGCGCGCACCGTGGCGTTGTAGAGCCGCGCCGAGGCTCGGCTGCCTGTGCCGTGAGCCGGGCATGGCCCCGGCTCTACAGCAAAGCAGTCGAGCAAGCTCGACGCTACGCGGACGTCCGAGCGATCAACGCACCTCAAACTCGCCCACCAGGACGGTTTCGGCGCGATCCTTCAGGCGCATCGTCACCATCTGGTCCTTCTGCTTGGCCGTGCCCCAGTGGGTGGTCAAGCGGAGCATCAGGGTCGTCGCGCCGGTCACCAGCTGCTGGCGGCTTCCGAAGTAGTTCGCTTCCACCTTGTACTTGCCTGGCTTGGCGTTGCGCAGGGAGAACTGCTCGGGGCCATAGCCGCCGGTGAAGTCCTGCGACATCTGCCCACCCTGGTACGTCAGGCGGTTGCCGTAGTACGCGCGCTCGCCGTTCGGGTCGGTCATCCACAGATCCATGTCGCTGTTGTCGGCATCCCACGACAGCACCACGCGCAGGTCCAGCGGCATCGCCTGCAGCAGGCGCGGGTCGATACTGGTGGTATCCAGCCGGGGCGTGCTGCGGGCCACCAGGTTGGTCAGTTCATCCAGTGCGATCAGGGCGATGCCATCGAAGCGGCTGTCCCACGGCCGCACCACCACCTGGTACAGCGGCGCCAGCGCCTGCTGCGGCTTGCCGGCCGCGGCCAGTGCCAGGCCCAGGTCGCGGAAGCTCTGCGGTTCTTCCTGGCCCATCGCCAGGACCTGCTCGAACACCGGCACCGCCAGTGCGGGGGCATCAGCCTGCATCAGCCGGTAACCGAGCACGCGCAGCAGGTGGCGGTTGTCCAGATCCATCTCGGCCAGGTTCGACAGCACACGCAGTGCCAGGTCGCGCTGACCCTGCTCCAGCAGCAGGTCGGCTACGTCGAGGAAGAACGCGCTGCTGTCGGCATGCGCATCGCGCTCGGCCAGGTAGCGGTCATACAGTTGCGACGCCGGGCCCTGGCGCAGGCGCCGGGCGATGGCCGAGTCCGGCTGCCAGGCCGCCAGCTGGATGCCGAGCTCGCCCTCGTTGGCGGCAGCGGGCGCAGCGACACGGCCACCAGTGACCGTGATTGAATCGAGGGCCATGTTCGATGCAGGCGCCGAGCGACGTGCACGCGCGCTGCTGGCTTCCATGCGCTGCTCGGCGGCGGCGGCCATCGGTGCCGGGGCGGGTGGTGCCGCAGGGGCCGGCGCGGCGAGCATCGCCACCGGCGCCGATTCCATCGCATGGTCCGCCGAGGCCACTTCCAGTGCCCCGCCCTTCGCCTGCGGCGACGCCCCCTTCGGCCAGCTGCGGTTCCACCACTGCTGGCGCTCCTTCCAGCGTGCCGCCACTTCATCCAGGCGCTGGCGATCAGCAGCGGCGCGATCTCTTACCTGCACTGCAAACCTGGCGTCGTACCCGGCGCGCAGCGTGCCCGAAGGGCGGATCGCATAGCGCAGGTAGTCCTCCAGCGTCTCCAGCACGATCAGCGAGGTATCCGGCCCGACCAGGCCGAACTGTTGCGACAGCCGCTGCATCGACTCGCGGTTGCCACGGCGGTCGGCGGCCAGCTGCTGCAGGCGCGCCTGCGCCCACAAGCCCGCCAGCAGTTCACCGTCGTTGCTCTTCTGCGTGGCGGGCAGCGCCTGCCATTCGCCGCCACCCACGCGCACCCGCATCGGCACTCCGTCGGCCGCCAGTCGTGCGTGCAGCCACAGCCAGCCCTGGGCTTCACTGCGACGATCGATCACCACGTCCTGCACGCCGCGCCCCGCATCGACCTGCACATCCAGCGGCGACGACAGCAGCTCGCGCGCCGCCGCATCGACATCCGTACCCAGCGCGACGAAGCGACCGCCATGCGCCTCGCTCCAACCACGCAGTCGCACGGCATCGGTGCGCGCACCGGCGCTGCTGACCGCAAACAGGCGTTGATCCGGCGCCATCGCCGGCAGCTGTTCCGGCCCGTAGGTCAACAGCCCATCGCTGACCAGCAGGTACTCCTTCACGCCCGGCTGCGACTGCCACTGCGCCAGCGCGCTGGCACCGTCCGGGCGCACCGCCTGCAGTGCTGCGCGCAGCTCGTTCCAGTTACCGGCGCGGATGCGGAAGCGACGCACCGGTTCAGCGCGATCACGCAGCACGGTCAAGGCCACGGTGCCGTCACCCAGCGCGGCGAAATAGCGATCCAGCAGGGCGAACTCACGCGTGCGATCGCGCTGCCCCGCCGAACCGGAGCCGTCCCACAGCAGGCCGATCTCGCTGGGCAACGTGCGGGGTGTACTGCTGGCCGCCACCGGCAGCTGTGCCAACAGGTAGTGCCCATCCTGCCAGGGCGCCACCTGCACCTGTGCGTGGCGGGCTGCCGGCAGGTTCCACTGGAGTTGCTTCGGCAGCTGCGCACCCTTGCCCTGCCACTGCAGCTGGCCCGCGCTGATGCGGAATGGCGCAGCACCTGCGGTGGCCGCGTCGGGAGCATGCACCTTCAGTTCAACCGAGGCTGCACCGGCGGCGAACTGCAGCGGCAGCGTCCACTGCCAGCTTTGGCCGGCGAAGGCCAGCGGTTCGCGGATCACCAGCTGCACACGCCGACTGCCACCGGCCGGCAGCGGGTAGACGCGCAGGCGGAACTGGTTGCCGGCGGTCTGTTCCAGCAGGCCCGGATCGACACCACGGCGGGCGATTTCCTCGAACACCTGGCGGCCGCGGTCCTTGGCCACCGGCACCGCGTCACGCATCTCGCCGTTGATATCCAGCGCGAAGCCGGTGATCTGCTGGCCATCAGCCAGCGGGAACTGCAGCTCACCCTCCAGCACACGACGGTTCGGGTTGTGGAATTCCAAGGTGATCCGGGTCTGGGCAACGCCGGCCTGGACCTCGCCTTCGATGCGGGCGTGTCGCAGTTGGACCGCCTGCTCGGCAGCCGGGGCAATCAGCAACGGCGTGCTGGCCTGCGGCCGGGAGATCGGCGGCGACTGCGCGCCAGCGGGCCAGGCCGCAAGGGCCAGCAACAACACAGTGCAGCAACGGGCGAAGACCATGACCGGACTCCAGTGGGATCGTGGATCGTTGAACGCACCAGCAACCGTAACGGGGTTGGCGGGCCCCCAAAAAGGGGACGGAGGGGATTAAGTCGCAATTGGCAAACAAGGCAAAAGCGGCTTAATCCCCTCCGTCCCCTTTTTCTAGGCGGGCAGGCAGTGTTCGATGATCAGCTGGATGGCGCTGCCGCCACGGTAGTCATCGCAGGCCAGGCGGTAGGCGAGGTGCACGTGGCGGCCCGGCGCATTGCCGTGCCAGCCGCCGAAATGGATGGCGTTGATGGTGCCGGGTACGCCCGGCAGGCGCAGTTCCAGCTTGAGGTGGCGTTCCTTCAGTACTCGCCAGTTGGCCACTTCGAAGTGGCCGTCGAACAGTGGCTCGGGGAAACCCTGCCCCCACGGCCCGGCCAGGCGCAGCGCATCGGCGTGGCGATGGTCCAGTTCGTCGGCGGCCAGTTCGCCGTCACTGAGCACCTGCTGCTGCAGTGCCGCCGGGTCGAGCATCTCCAGCACCACCGCGACGAAGGCGGCCTTGAAGTCATCGATGTGATCCAGCCGCAAGCTCAGCCCGGCCGCCATGGCATGCCCACCGAAGCGCTCGATCAGGCCCGGATGGCGCGCATCGACCAACGCCAGCGCGTCACGGATGTGCAGGCCGGGAATGGAGCGCGCCGAGCCGCGCAGGGTGTCGGCGCCGGGTTCGGCCGGGGCGAAGGCGATCACCGGGCGATGCAGGCGATCCTTCATTTTCGATGCGACCAGGCCGACCACGCCTGGATGCCAGTCGGCATCGAACAGGCAGGCCGCCACCGGTCGCTGACCGGCCATGTCCAGCACCACGCGGGTCAACGCCTGCTCGGCGTCATCGGTCATCGCCTGCTGCACCGCGCGGCGTTCCGAGTTGATCTGCTCCAGCGTCTGCGCGATCTCCCGCGCCTGGCGCGGGTCTTCGGTCAGCAACAGCGCGATGCCCAGCGCCATGTCTTCCAGCCGGCCCGCGGCATTCAGGCGCGGGCCGAGCGCGAAGCCGATGTCGGTGGCGGTCAGCCGCGCCGCATCACGGCCGCTGGCTTCGATCAGCGCTCGCAGGCCGACGCAGCCCTGCCCCGCGCGCAGACGGCGCAGGCCCGCGCTGACCAGTGCCCGGTTGTTCGGATCCAGCGCCACCAGGTCGGCGACGGTGCCGACCGCCACCAGGTCCAGCAGCGTGGTCAGGTCCGGCCCCTTGCCATCGGCGAAGACGCCGGCCTCGCGCATGTGCCGGCGCAGCGCCATCAGCACGTAGAAGATCACACCGACACCGGCCAGCGACTTGCTGGGGAACGCATCACCGTCGAGATTGGGATCGACGATGACATCGGCCGGCGGCAGCTGCGGCCCGGGAAGGTGATGGTCGGTGACCAGCACCTGCCAGCCCCGCGCTTTCGCCGCGATCACGCCCGCATGGCAGGCGATGCCGTGGTCGACCGTAACCAGCAGGTCCGGCTGCAGCGCGGCCAGCTCCTCCACCAGAGAAGGTGACAGGCCGTAGCCGTGCACCATGCGGTTCGGCACCGCGTGGAAGACGTGTTGCGCGCCGAGCATGCGCAGGCCACGCACGCCGACCGCACAGGCGGTGGCGCCATCGCAATCGAAATCGCCGACCACCAGGATGCGCTTGTCGTTGGCGATGGCCTCGATCAGCAGACCCACCGCATCATCGATGCCGGTCAGCAGCTCCGGCGCGTGGAGGCTGCCCAGCTTCGGCAGTGCCAGCTCTGGCGTACCGGCGCCGCGGCTGGCATAGAGTCGCGCCAGCAGTGGCAGCGTGCCGTCTGGCCAGCTGCCGGGTACGACCGCATCGCGGCGGCGGATCATCGGCGTATCAGAGGACGGCTGCGCAGCATCGGCGGCAAGGGACATCGGCATCGCCGGGTTGCGGAAGACATCCCCATGATAGCGCGGGGTCGGATCTCTCTGCCCGCAGGAGGCTCCACCCCGATCGCTGGCATTTGGAATCTGCCAGCCTATCTTCCATGCTTGTCGGCCCGGAAATGGACTTCAACGCATGCATCGTACGCTCCTTCCCGCGCTGCTGGGCCTCGCCCTGGCCCCGGCCACCCACGCCGCCACGCCCGAACCGAAGGCCGGCGTGCAGTTCCAACACAACGACTGGTCGCTGGCCTGTGACAACACCGGCACCTGCCGCGCCGCCGGCTACAGTCCGGAACAACCCGGCAATCTGCTCAGCCTGATGCTGGAACGCGTGGGCGGCCCGGGTACGAAGGTGCTCGCGCGGCTGCGCAACGGCGAGGATGGCGAAAGCGCGACGCCGACCGGGGCGCTGCGCCTGCGCCTGAACGGCAAGGACCTGGGCCCGGTGCGCGACACCGGCGACGGAGATCAAGTACTGCTGCAGCAGGGACAGACCGATGCGCTGGTCGCCGCGCTGCCGCGCCACGCACGCATCGACATCATCGACGGCAAGGGCAAGGCGTGGCCGATCTCCGACAGCGGTGCAGCGGCCGTACTGCTGAAGATGGACGAGGCCCAGGGCCGGCTGGGCACACCCGGTGCGCTGGTGCGGCGTGGCGACAAGCCCGAAGCGAGCGTGCCTGCGGCGTTGCCGGTGCCAGTGATCATGCGCGGCACGCTGATGGCACCGCGCGCCTCGGACGCGGCACTGGCGAACGCACCGGGCCTGCGCAAGGCACTGATCGCCAGCCTGCCGAAGCCGGATGAGTGCGGCCGCCTGAGCGAGGGCGGGACAGACGAGATCGAGATCCAGCGACTGGACGCCCAGCATGTACTGGCAAGCACCAGCTGCTTCATGGGTGCCTACAACTTCAGCAGCGGCTACTGGGTAGTGCAGGACAAGGCGCCGTACCAGGCGAAGTTCGTGACCTCCAACGCGGAGGACTTTGATCGCGATGACGCGACGCTGCGCGGGCGCTTCCGTGGACGCGGCATCGGTGACTGCTTCTCCGGCCACGACTGGGCCTGGGATGGCGCGCGATTCGTGAAGAGCGGCGAGTTCACCACCGGGCAGTGCCGCGGCGTGGCGGGAGGGCATTGGCAGCTGCCGACCGTGGTCAGCACGGTGAGGTGATTGTTTGCAGGGCTGCGCCCTGCACCTGCCGAAGCAACATCCGAAGCAACAGCAACAGCGGGGAGTCCGTGGGTTGGCGGGGCGGTGTCGGATTGCGGGGACGCCGCAAGTACGTCCCTGTAGGCTTGGCAGCCGCATCCATGCGGCTGACACGCCCGCAATCCGACACCGCCCCACCTTCGACAGGTTCACGCCGCTGCTGGTAGGTGTCGACCTTGGTCGACACATCTTTCAGATATCGATAGACAAAATGGGGTCAGAGCCGTTTTCCCTAGGAAAACGGATCCGACCCCGCTCGGCCGAGCCCCGATCAGTCGTGAAGCTGGCGCGGCTTCTTCCAGAACTGCCAGCGCTGTCCGCGATCCAGCTGGAACTGCAGGCCGTCCTCGAAATCCAGCACCAGCCGCTGCAGCTCGCCGCGCTTCAGCGCGGCCAGCAGCGGACGGATCGCATCGTTGCCGAGTTGCTGCAGCGAGCGCAGCTGGCGCAGATCAACCAGTGCATCCACCGCCTGCTCGCCATCCACGGCTACGCCAGCCGCAAGAGCCAGGCCCTGCAGCAGCGCATCGCGGCTGCGCACCTGCGCATGCGGCGTGCTGACCGATACCGGCATCACGCCACCACCCCAGAACCACAGCGAATTGATCGGCTGTTGTCCCTGCGCGGCGCGCTGCTGGTTCCAGGAATGGTTGTGCAGCAGTACCTGCGCTTCGGTCATCAGCGCCCGCCAACGGCGGCCGACCTCGCCTTCCGGCAGGTGCGAGAACAGGTCATCGCCCAGCACCTCGTCCGGACTGTCGAAGTCCGGCAGGGCCAGGTCGATCGGCAGGCGCAGGTACCAGCGCGAAGGGTCCGGTGCGTCGAGCACGAATCCGGCATCGGCGAACAACGGCTGCAGCACCGGCAGCAGGGCCAGGCAGTCGGCCAGGGTCGGTCGCAGCGTTTCGCCGTAGGCCATCATCCGCGCGCCATGCATGTCCGGCACCATGCAGGCCGGATCGGCACGCAGCCAGCTGGCGCCAGCGGCATCGCCGACGTCGCGCTGGCGGGTCAACGCGGCCACCGGCCATTGCGGCGCGGCGACCGTGAAATGGCGCGTCAGCTGCGCGCGTTCACCCGGTGCGACCTGCACCGTCGTGGCGCGGCCAAGCGCGCGCGCCACATCGTCCGGCAGCGCAGCCGCGGCAAAGCGGCTGCGTGCCGGCAACAGCAGGGTCGCCGTTGCCACCGGGTCAGTCCACGTAGCTGACGCTGACGATCTCGTACTCGCGCTGGCCGGCCGGGGCGTCGATCACGATCGAATCACCTTCCAGCTTGCCGATCATCGCGCGCGCCACCGGCGAGGAAATCGCGATCAGGCCCTGCTTGATGTCCGCCTCCAGGTCACCGACGATCTGGTACTTCTTCTCTTCGTCGGTTTCCACGTCGGCCAGCGTCACGCTGGCGCCGAACACCACCTTGGAGCCGGCATTGAGCTTGCTCACGTCGATGATCTCGGCGTGCGACAGCTCGCCTTCGAGCTGCTTGATGCGGCCTTCGATGAAGCCCTGTTCCTCGCGCGCGGCGTGGTACTCGGCATTCTCCTTCAGGTCGCCATGCTCACGTGCTTCGGCGATGGCGGCGATCACCTTCGGGCGCTTGACCGACTTCAGGTGATCCAGTTCGTCGCGCAGCTTCTGCGCGCCCTTCATCGTGATGGGGGCTCTCATGCATTCAACTCCTTGTGCAGCTCCTGCAGCGACCAGACGGGGCCGGTGCCGCGGAATTCCAGTGAATCCACCAGCGCCTTGGCGCCGGCAATGGTGGTCGAGTAGGTGACGCGATGCTGCAGCGCCTCGCGACGGATCGAGAACGAGTCGTTGATCGCCGAACGACCTTCGGTCGTGTTGACGATGTAGACGATCTCGCCGTTCTTGATCGAGTCGACGATGTGCGGACGGCCTTCGACCACCTTGTTGATGATCTCGCAGTCCATGCCGTGCTGCTGCAGCCACGCGGCGGTGCCACGGGTCGCGACCAGGCTGTAGCCACGCGCCAGCAGCGCCTTGGCCACCGGCAGCACGCGCTTCTTGTCCGGATCGCGGACCGAAACGAAGGCCTTGCCGACCGGCGGAGCCTTGATGCCACCGGCTTCCTGCGCACGCGCGAAGGCGGCGTTGAAGCTGCGGCCCACGCCCATCACCTCACCGGTGGAGCGCATCTCCGGCCCGAGGATCGGGTCGACGCCCTGGAACTTGGCGAACGGGAAGATCGCCTCCTTCACCGAGTAATAGTCCGGCACGATTTCCTTGGTCGCGCCCTGCTCGGCCAGGCTCTTGCCCGCCATGCAACGGGCGGCGATCTTCGCCAGCGCCATGCCGGTGGCCTTGGACACGAACGGCACGGTGCGCGAGGCACGCGGGTTCACTTCCAGCAGGTAGATGGTGTCGGCACCTTCGTCGCTGGTCTGGATCGCGAACTGGGTGTTCATCAGGCCGACCACGTTCAGGGCCTTGGCCAGCTCCACCACCTGGCGGCGCAGTTCGGCCTGGGTTTCAGCCGACAGCGAGTACGGCGGCAGCGAGCACGAGGAATCGCCCGAGTGCACGCCAGCTTCTTCGATGTGCTCCATCACGCCACCGATCAGGACGTTGCCATCCTTGTCGGCGATGATGTCGACGTCGCACTCGACAGCATTGTCGAGGAAGCGGTCCAGCAGCACCGGCGAATCGTTGGACACCTTCACAGCGTCGCGCACGTAACGGGCCAAGTCGGCTTCGCCGTAGACGATTTCCATGGCACGGCCGCCCAGCACGTAGCTCGGGCGCACCACCAGCGGGTAGCCGATCTCGCGGGCCAGCAGCAGGGCTTCCTGATCATTGCGGGCGATGCGGTTCGGCGGCTGCTTCAGGCCCAGCTTGTCCACCAGCTGCTGGAAGCGCTCGCGGTCTTCGGCCAGGTCGATCGAGTCCGGGCTGGTGCCGATCACCGGCACGCCGTTGGCTTCCAGCGCGCGCGCCAGCTTCAGCGGGGTCTGGCCGCCGTACTGCACGATCACGCCCTTCGGCAGTTCCAGTTCGACGATTTCCAGCACGTCTTCCAGGGTCAGCGGCTCGAAGTACAGGCGGTCGGAGGTGTCGTAGTCGGTCGACACGGTTTCCGGGTTGCAGTTGACCATGATGGTTTCATAGCCATCCTCGCGCAGCGCCAGTGCCGCGTGCACGCAGCAGTAGTCGAACTCGATGCCCTGGCCGATGCGGTTCGGGCCACCGCCCAGGATCATGATCTTGTCGCGGTTGCTCGGCGCGGCCTCGCACTCGTCCTCGTAGGTCGAGTACAGGTAGGCGGTACCGGTGGAGAACTCACCGGCACAGGAGTCCACGCGCTTGTAGACCGGGCGCACCTTGTGCGCACGACGCAGCGCGCGGATGGCGGCTTCGTTGGTGCCGGTCAGCTGCGCCAGGCGCGCGTCGGAGAAGCCAGCGCGCTTCAGCTTGCGCAGGCGTGCGGCATCCAGCGCATCGATGCCGCCGGCAGCGACTTCGGCTTCGGCCGCGATGATTTCCTCGATCTGGTCCAGGAACCAGTGATCGATGAACGACAGTGCGTAGATCTCTTCCACGCTCATGCCGGCGCGGAACGCATCGGCGACGAAGAACAGGCGCTCCGGGCCCGGCGCCTTCAGCTCGCGACGCAGGGTCTGCAGGTCGTCTTCGTTGCCCAGGTCCAGGCCGGTCGGGTCGAAGCCGACCTTGCCGGTTTCCAGGCCACGCAGGGCCTTCTGCACCGACTCCTGGAAGGTGCGGCCCATCGCCATCACCTCGCCCACCGACTTCATCTGGGTGGTCAGGCGGGCATCGGCGGCCGGGAACTTCTCGAAGGCGAAGCGCGGGATCTTGGTGACGACGTAGTCGATGGACGGCTCGAACGAGGCCGGGGTCAGGCCGCCGGTGATTTCGTTCTTCAGTTCGTCCAGGGTGTAGCCCACGGCCAGCTTGGCAGCGACCTTGGCGATCGGGAAGCCGGTGGCCTTGGAAGCCAGCGCCGAGGAACGCGACACGCGCGGGTTCATCTCGATGACGACCACGCGGCCGGTCTTCGGGTTGATGCCGAACTGCACGTTCGAGCCACCGGTATCGACGCCGATCTTGCGCAGCACGGCGATGGAGGCATCGCGCAGGCGCTGGTATTCCTTGTCGGTCAAGGTCTGGGCCGGGGCCACGGTGATCGAGTCACCGGTGTGCACGCCCATCGGGTCCAGGTTTTCGATCGAGCAGACGATGATGCAGTTGTCCGCGGTATCGCGGACCACTTCCATCTCGAATTCCTTCCAGCCCAGCACCGACTCTTCCACCAGCACTTCGGTGGTCGGCGACAGTTCCAGGCCGCGGCTGACGATCTCGACCAGCTCTTCGCGGTTGTAGGCAATGCCGCCACCGCTGCCGCCCAGGGTGAAGCTGGGGCGGATGATGGTCGGATAGCCGACGCGGGTCTGGATTTCCAGCGCTTCGTCCAGGGTGTGGGCGACGGCGGCAGTCGGGCACTCCAGGCCGATCTCACCCATGGCCACGCGGAACAGCTCGCGGTCTTCGGCCATGCGGATCGCTTCGCGCTTGGCGCCGATCAGTTCGACGTTGTACTTCTCCAGCACGCCGTTGTCGGCCAGGTCCAGCGCGCAGTTCAGCGCGGTCTGGCCACCCATGGTCGGCAGCAGCGCATCGGGCTTTTCCTTGGCGATGATCTTCTCGACCGTCTGCCAGTTGATCGGCTCGATGTAGACGGCGTCGGCCATCTCCGGGTCGGTCATGATCGTGGCCGGGTTGCTGTTGACCAGCACCACGCGGTAACCCTCGTCACGCAGGGCCTTGCAGGCCTGGGCGCCGGAGTAGTCGAACTCGCAGGCCTGGCCGATGACGATCGGGCCAGCACCGATGATGAGGATGGTCTTGAGGTCAGTGCGCTTGGGCATTTTCTTCTCTAAGTCAGTACAGCGTGACAAGGGGGAGTGATCGCACGCTGTCGATCAGGAATCTTGAACCGCAGCGCCGCGCCAGGGGCAGCAGCGATGCGGGGTTTACGGTCCATCGCGACGCCACCGGGGGCCGGCGGCGTACTGATCACGCCTTGGCCTGCTCCATCAGCACCACGAAGCGGTCGAACAGCGGGCCGACATCGGTCGGGCCCGGCGACGCTTCCGGATGGCCCTGGAACGAGAACGCCGGCACGTCGGTGCGGGCCACGCCCTGGTTGGTGCCATCGAACAGCGAGCGGTGGGTCACGCGCAGGGTCGGCGGCAGGGTCGCTTCATCGATCGCGAAGCCGTGGTTCTGCGAGGTGATCATCACCCGGCCGCTGTCCAGGTCCTGCACCGGGTGGTTGGCCCCGTGGTGGCCGTGGCCCATCTTCATGGTCTGCGCGCCCGAGGCCAGGCCCAGCAGCTGGTGGCCCAGGCAGATGCCGAAGGTCGGGATCTTCACGTCGATGAAGGTCTTGATCGCTTCGATGGCGTAGTCGCACGGCTCCGGGTCACCCGGACCGTTGGACAGGAACACGCCATCCGGCTTCAGCGCCAGCACTTCGGCGGCCGGGGTCTGCGCCGGCACCACGGTCACTTCGCAGCCGCGCTCGGCCAGCATGCGCAGGATGTTGGTCTTCACGCCGAAATCGTAGGCCACGACCTTGTACTTGGCCGGCACGCTGACGAAGGCATTGGCATCCAGGTCCAGCTGGCCCTCGGTCCAGGTGTAGGTCTTCTCGGTAGTGACGACCTTGGCCAGATCCATGCCCTTCAGCCCCGGGAACTTGCGGGCGGCTTCCAGTGCCTTTTCCACGTCGATGTCGCCGGCCATCAGCGCACCGTTCTGCGCGCCCTTCTCGCGCAGGATGCGGGTCAGCTTGCGGGTGTCGATGCCGGCGATGGCAACCACGCCACGCTGGATCAGCCAGTCCTGCAGCGACACCTGGCTGCGCCAGTTGCTGGGGCGACGCGGAACATCGCGCACGATCAGGCCGGCCGACCACACCTTGGACGCTTCATTGTCCTGGTCGGTCATGCCGGTGTTGCCGATATGCGGATAGGTCAGCGTGACCATCTGCCGGGCGTAGGACGGGTCGGTCAGAACTTCCTGATAGCCGGTCATGGCGGTGTTGAACACCACCTCACCGACGGACAGGCCGGGCGCGCCTACGGATTCGCCCTCGAATACGGTGCCGTCTTCGAGGACGAGGATTGCGGCTTGGGTCACGGGAATCTCACTTTGGCTACCGAGGGGGCTGCCGAAGTCACGCCTGCGCTTCACGGAAATCCGGTTGCAAAAAAGCGCGGACGTGCGGTCTGGGACCGGTCCGGCTTTCGTGATTCGGCGAGTGCGAATTGTAGCGCTGCCGGGGCGCTCGCGCCAGCGGTTATCGCGCTTCATGAACGGGCGATTGCGCATTCATTTCAATCCGGCGGCGTATGCGCGGTCCGCCGCCTGGTAGTGCCGGCCGCTGGCCGGCTATCCCCACGCCTTCGGGCGCCCGGAAGCTGCCGGCCAGCGACCGGCACTACCGCCCTACTGCAGCAGGTCCCGTACCCGGTAGCTGCCCGGGGCGCGGCCCTGCAGCTGGCGGGCGGCGAACAGGGCGCCGCGGGCGAAAATGTCGCGGTTGGTGGCCCGGTGCACCAGCTCGATGCGCTCGCCCAGCCCGGTGAACTGCACCAGATGCTCGCCGACGATGTCACCAGCGCGCAGGCTGGCATAGTGCGGCTCCGCCCCGCCCCGCTGCGCGGCCGCGCCCAGGGTCAGTGCAGTGCCCGACGGCGCGTCCTTCTTCTGGGTGTGGTGAGACTCGACGATGTCGCAGTCCCAGCCGGCCAGCGCCTGCGCCGCGCGCTCGACCAGCTCGTCCAGCACCGCCACGCCCAGGCTGAAGTTCGAGGCCCAGACCAGCGGGATCCTCGCCGCCGCCGCCTCCAGCGCCTGGCGCTGCGTGCTGAAGATGCCGGTAGTGCCCGAGACCAGCCCCGCACCACGTTCCACGCACAGTGCCAGCATCGGGTCGAAACCCTCCGGCAGGCTGAAGTCGATCGCCACGTCGAATGCCGGCGCACCGGGCAGCTCGCTGGCCGCGAAGAACGGTACGCCATCGACCACGCGCTGGGCCGGCGCACGACCCGTCACCGCAGCGGCGATCTGCAGGGTTTCGGGATGTTCGGCGGCCAGCCGCAGCAGGGCCTGGCCCATGCGCCCGGAGGCACCGTGGATGAGCAATCGCAGGGGAGTCTGGTTCATGCCTGCAGGCTAGCGGCAGCACGCCCGCTCCGGCAAGCGCCATCGCTGCTACGCTGCATGCCCTTTCATGCAATGGATGGCAGCTCCCTCATGCAGATCAGCGAACAGCTGGTGCTGGTCACCGGTGCCGGCCGCGGCCTTGGCCAGCACATCGCCCGCGCCTTCGCCGCCCAGGGCGCGCGCGTCATCATCAACTACCACCGCAGCGAAGGCGCCGCACGTGCTCTGGCTGCCGAGCTGGGCGGACAGGCGATCGCGCTGCCGGCCGATGTCACTGAGCGCGCCGAGGTCGATGCAATGCTGCAGCACGCCCTGGCCCACTTCGGCCAGGGCGTCACCACCGTAGTCAACAACGCACTGGCAGCGTTCTCGTTCAATGGTGATGCCCGCGACGGCGCCGCCGACATCGGCTGGCCGGCGTTCCAGGCGCAGTTCGAGGGCAGCGTGCGCGGCGCGCTGAACACCGTGCAGGCCGCCCTGCCCGGCATGCAGGTCCGTCGCTTCGGTCGGGTGATCAACATCGGCACCAACCTGTTCCAGAATCCGGTGGTGCCCTATCACGACTACACCGCCGCCAAGGCCGCACTGCTGTCGCTGACCCGCACCCTGGCCGGCGACCTCGGCCCGCATGGCATCACCGTGAACATGTTGTCGGGCGGCCTGCTGCGCACCACCGATGCCAGCGCCGCCACGCCGGAAGCAGTGTTCGACTACATCGCCGCCAACACTCCGTTGCGCAGCGTCACCACGCCGGCCGAGTTCGCCGATGCCGCGCTGTTCTTCGCCAGCCCCTGGTCGCGCGCGGTGACCGGTCAGAACCTGGTGGTCGATGGCGGCCTGGTGCGGGACTGAGTCGATGCGCATCTCCGAAGTCAGCCGCCTGCCCGGCGCCAGTGCCAAGGCCATCCGCCTGTACGAGGCGCGCGGACTGCTGCCGCCGGTGCCACGCCTGAACCGCTATCGCGACTACAGCGAACAGGACGTGGCCTGGGTGCAGCTGATCCGCCAGGCGCTGGGGCTGGGCATCACCCTGGCCGCGATCTCACGCCTGCAGGGCCGCGATGGACGGCTCGACTGGCCAGCGGTACTGGCCTTGCTGGAGCAGCAGCGCGGCCGCATCGCCGACGAGCGGATGCGGCTGGCACAGGTCGAGCGCGACCTGCAGCTGGTCAGCGACGAACTGCAGCAGTGGCTGCACTCCGGCAGCGGCGACTGCATCCTGGAACCCAGCGGCTGCACCACCCCGGTTTGACTCTGCCCCTGGGGCAGACCCCAACCTCGCGCACTTTCCATTGCCCGAGGTTGCCGTGTCCCGTTCCATCCTGATCCTGCTCGGCCATCCCGACCGCGACAGCCTGTGCGGCGCCCTCGCCCAGCGCTACGCCACCGCCGCCGAGAACGCCGGTCACCAGGTACGCCTGATCGCACTGGGCGACCTTGAATTCGATCCGGTACTGCGCCACGGCTACCGTCAGATCCAGCCGCTGGAAGCCGACCTGCAGGACGCCGCGGAAGCGATCGAGGCCTGCGATCACCTGGTGCTGGTCTACCCCACCTGGTGGGGCGCGATGCCGGCACTGCTGAAGGGCTTCTTCGATCGCGTGCTGCTGCCGGGGTACGCCTTCCGCTACCGGCGCGATTCGGTGTGGTGGGACCGGCTGCTGGCCGGGCGCAGCGCGCGGGTGATCACCACGCTGGATACGCCGCCCTGGTACTACCGCTGGATCTACCGCGACCCGGGCGTCGCCCAGATCCGCGCCACCATCCTGCAGTTCTGCGGCATCCGCCCGGTGCGTGTCAGCCGCGTGGGCGCGGTGCGCAACAGCTCGCCGGAGCAACGCAACCGGTGGCTGGCGCTGGCAGCGGAGCTGGGCTCACGCGCCAACTAGCCAGAAGAGCGTGCGAACCAAGGTTCGCACCCACCCGGGGCGTTCGCACGCACCTGGGGCGCTCGTTGCGGGTGTCGCGTTTGCCAATTGACCGCCAGGCACCGCGCCTCAAGGCTGTGGCCCCCTGTTCCGGCCCGGGCAAAGCCCATGAAATCCTCGACTGTCTTCAGCAAGTGCGCCAGGAAGACCGGCTTTGCCGGGACCACGACCACTCGCTACCGCCTGCTGGATGACGCCCTGCTTGTCGTGAATCACCAGCGTGCCAGCGAAAGCCGGGGTTTCTATGTGAATGCTGGACTCTACTTTCCAGAGCTGCTCGAGCATCCCCTCGCACCTGACGATCTTGAAACGGCTTTCAGGTACCGCTCCAGCATTCCCACGCCCCACGTCGACTGGCGGATCGAAGAGACACCAGGCCTGCGCCGGGCCTTCATCCAGCAGGATCTTGAAGACCTGCTGCAGGCTGGTAACCGCGACGGACTGAAAGGCCTGCTGCTCGATGCCCTTGCCGACGTGGCCGGCTTCGCGGCAACCCATGGGAACCGGGAATCGGTGCGGCGATTGAATCGGGATGGACGCTTCCGGGCGATCATCCGCAGAGAGGTCTGAACCCCGGAAGCGTGCGAACCAAGGTTCGCACCCACCAGCGCAGGAGAAGCAGCGTCAGTGCCGCTTCGGCGGAGTCGGCCCGCAGCTGTCGCAACCGCCACAGGCGCCACCACTCCCGCTCGCCGGCGGCGCGACCTTCCGCCCCAGCGCCTGCAGCCAGGCAGCACGGCCCGGCTTCAGCAGGGCCAGCGCCAACGCACCGCGCAGCTTGCGCACGGTACCGGGGAACTGCTTCTTCAGCACCACCCAGGCACTGACCAGCACGGCCACCGCGATGATCAGGTACTGGATCAGCAGGCCGGCATCCATCAGCCGCCTCCCAGCGCCCTGGTCACCTGGTAGGTGATCAGCGCGGCCACGTAGGCCGCCGCGAACAGGTAGAACGCAGCGAAGCCCATCTGCTTCCACGAGTTGGTCTCGCGCTTGATGGTGGCCAGCGTCGAGATGCACATCGGGGCGTAGATGTACCAGACCAGCAGCGACAGTGCGGTGGCCAGCGACCAGCCATCGCTGATCAGCGGGGTCAGTGCCTGGCTGGCGGCATCGTCATCGGCTGCCGACAACGCATACACGGTGGCCAGCGAAGACACCGCCACCTCACGCGCGGCCAGGCCCGGGATCAGCGCGATGCAGATCTGCCAGTTGAAGCCCAGCGGCGCGAAGAACACAGCCATTGCATGGCCGATCTGGCCGGCGTAGCTGTAATCGATCGCGGGCATGGTGGCCCCCGCCGGCGCTGCCGGGAACGACAGCAGCACCCACAGCAGGATGGTCAGCGCCAGGATGATGCCGCCAACGCGCTTGAGGAAGATCATGCCGCGCTCGTACAGGCCGACCGCCAGGTCACGCACGTGCGGCAGGCGGTACGACGGCAGTTCCAGCATCAGCGGATGCTCGCTCTTGTCGCGGCGCCACTTCTTCATGATCCACGACATCGCCAGCGCGCTGAGGATGCCGGCCGCGTACAGGCCGAACAGCACCAGGCCCTGCTGGTTGAACACGCCCCATACCGTCTTCTGCGGAATGAACGCACCGATCAGCAGCGCGTACACCGGCAGGCGTGCGGAACAGGTCATCAGCGGCGCCACCAGGATCGTGGCCAGGCGGTCACGCGGGTCCTGGATGCTGCGCGTGGACATGATGCCCGGCACTGCGCAGGCGAAGCTGGACAGCAGCGGGATGAACGAGCGGCCGGACAGGCCGGCAGCGGCCATCATGCGGTCGAGCAGGAACGCCGCACGCGGCAGGTAGCCGGATTCCTCCAGCACCAGGATGAAGAAGAACAGGATCAGGATCTGCGGCAGGAACACCACCACGCCACCGACACCGGCGATGATGCCGTCGGTCAGCAGGCTGGCCAGCGGGCCTTCCGGCAGCACGCTGCCGACGAAGGCGCCGAGCCAGGCGAAACCGGCCTCGATGGCGTCCATCAGCGGCGTCGCCCAGGCGTACACGGCCTGGAAGATCAGGAACATCACCACCGCCAGGCTGATCAGGCCGAACACCGGGTGCAGCAGCCAGCGGTCCAGCGCGTCGTCGATCTTCGCGGTCCGCGCCGGCATGCGCACGGCCACCGACAGGATCTCGCGCACCTTGGCGTGGTAATCGATGCCACCTTCCGGGCCCGGCACCGGTGCATCCAGGTGCGGGACCATCGCATCCAGGCGTTCGACCAGGGCCTTGGCGCCCTGCTTGCGCACCGCCACGGTCTCCACTACCGGCACGCCCAGCTCGCGCTCCAGCGCGGCCACGTCCACCTGGATGCCACGGCGCTGGGCCGCATCAACCATGTTCAGCGCCACCACCATCGGCTTGCCCAGCTCGCGCAGTTCCAGCGCGAAGCGCAGGTGCAGGCGCAGGTTGGTGGCGTCGATCACGCACAGCAGCACATCCGGCGCGGCTTCGCCCGGGTAGAAGCCCCGGCACAGGTCACGGGTGATCGCCTCGTCCAGGCTGGCCGGATGCAGGCTGTAGGCGCCCGGAAGGTCGAGTACCGCGAACTCGCGGCCGGACGGCGCACGCAGACGGCCTTCCTTGCGCTCGACGGTGACGCCAGTGTAGTTGGCAACCTTCTGCCGGCTGCCGGTCAGCTGGTTGAACAGTGCGGTCTTGCCGCTGTTGGGGTTACCAACCAGCGCAACGCGCAGGGGGGCGGTAGTGGCAGTAGCAGTCATGCGCGTCGTTCCTGGCTGGCGGCGTCGACCACGACCCGCTTGGCTTCACTGATCCGCAGCGCGAAACGGGTGAACCCGACCTGCACCAGCAGCGGCTCTCCCCCCACCGGACCCTTGGCCACCAGGCGCACTTCCTCGCCCTTCACGAAACCCAGCTCGCGCAGGCGACGGGCGATGGCATCGTTGGCATGCAGGTCCTGCACGGACTCGACCACGGCCGAGGTGTGCAGCGGCAGTTCGGACAGCGTCATCTAGCGTGTTCTCTGCTGGATGTAAATGGTTCTCGATTCTAACATTCCCGCGTCGCGTCATGGCCCATGACCAATGGCCCGCTATGATCCATACAGGTATGGAGTGACCCTGGAATCCCATGAACGATGCTTTGCAGATCGAGCGCAGCGGCGCCGTCCTCACTCTCTGGCTGAACCGGCCGGAGCTGCACAACGCCTTTGACGCCGGGCTGATCGCCCGGCTGACCGCCGGACTGGAGGCCGCCGGCCACGATGCTTCGGTGCGCGCGGTGGTGCTGGCCGGCCACGGCGCCTCCTTCTCGGCCGGTGCCGACATGCAGTGGATGCGCGGCATGGCGGCGGCCAGCGAAGCCGATAACCGCGAGGACTCGCTGGCCCTGGCCCGGCTGATGCGCACCCTGGACGAGCTGCCCAAGCCGACCCTGGCCCGGGTCCATGGCGCGGCCTTCGGCGGCGGCGTCGGCCTGGTCGCCTGCTGCGACATCGCCATCGCCAGCACCTCGGCCCGCTTCGGCTTGACCGAAAGCCGCCTCGGCCTGCTGCCGGCGGTGATCTCGCCCTATGTGATCGAAGCCATCGGCCCGCGCCAGGCCCGCCGCTGGTTCGCCACCGGCGAGCATTTCGACGCCGACACTGCGCTGCGCATCGGCCTGGTCCACCAGCTGGTCGAGCCCGAACGCCTGGACGAGGCCGTGCAACGCCAGCTGGCCCTGCTCGACAAGGCCGGCCCGATCGCCTCGTCCACCGCCAAGCAACTGGTCCGCCAGGTCCGCGACAGCCATGACCGCGACACCCTGGATCGCGATAATGCCGCCCTGATCGCGCGCCTGCGGGTGTCCGCCGAGGGCCAGGAAGGCCTCGGCGCCTTCCTCGACAAGCGCGCGCCCCACTGGGTCACGGAAGCCTGAACATGCTCGATCATCTTGGTTTGACCAGCGCCGACCTGGCGCGCAGCAAGGCCTTCTTCCTGCAGGCACTGGCGCCACTGCAGATCGGCGTGGTGATGGAAGTGACCGCCGAACAGACCGGCGCGCACGACCACATCGGCTTCGGCAGCGACGGCAAGCCGTTCTTCTGGCTTGGCAATGGTGGCACCGCCAGCCATGGCGTGCATGTGGCCTTCGCCTGCGCCAGCCGCGACCAGGTGGACGCCTTCCATGCCGCCGCCCTCGCCGCCGGTGGCCGCGACAACGGCGCCCCGGGCCTGCGCCCGTGGTATCACCCGGACTACTACGGCGCCTTCGTGCTGGACCCGGATGGCAACAACATCGAGGCGGTCTGCCACCGCCCTGCAAATGGGGCAACCGCATGAGCGACTACGTCCGCATCGTCGAGGTCGGGCCGCGTGACGGCCTGCAGAACGAAAAGCAGTCGGTCTCCACCGGCGACAAGATCGAACTGATCAACCGCCTGTCGACCACCGGCCTGCGCAGCATCGAGGCGACCAGCTTCGTCAGCCCGAAGTGGATCCCGCAGCTGGCCGATGCCGCCGAGGTCTACGCCGGCATCCAGCGCCGGCCCGGCATCCACTACCCGGTACTGGTGCCGAACGAACAGGGCTACGACCGCGCCCGTGCGGTGGGCGTCGAGGAAGTAGCGGTGTTCACCGCCGCGTCCGAGGCGTTCAACCGCACCAACACCAATGCCGGCATCGACGAGTCGCTGGCCCGCTTTGAGCCGATCCTGCGCCGTGCCGCCGCCGATGGCGTGCGCGTGCGCGGCTACGTCTCCACCGTGCTCGGCTGCCCCTACCAGGGCGAAGTACCGCTGGCTGATGTGGTGCGCGTTGCACGCGCCCTGCACCAGATGGGCTGTTACGAAATTTCGCTGGGCGACACCATCGGCGTCGGCACCCCACGCAAGGCACGGGCGATGCTGCAGGCGGTCGCTGCCGAGATTCCGATGGAAGCACTGGCCGTGCACTTCCACGACACCTACGGCCAGGCCATCGCCAACATCGCCACCTGCCTGGAAGCAGGCGTGCGCGTGGTCGACAGTGCGGTGTCGGGTGCCGGTGGCTGCCCGTATGCCAAGGGCGCCAGCGGCAATGTGGCCAGCGAAGACGTGGTCTACCTGCTGCAGGGCCTCGGCCTGGACAGCGGCGTGGACCTGCCGGCACTGGCTGAGACCGGCCGCTGGCTGGCCGGCCTGCTCGGCCGCGCCACCGCCAGCCGCACCGGGCAGGCGCTGGCCGCCGCCGGTTGACCGCCGCGCTGCGCCGCCCCGCAAAGGCGGCGCAGTGCACAACAGCGGCGGTCGCGGCTTCCGTTAGAATCGGCGGTTCTCGAACCTGCAGGACCGTTCAATGCAGCTGTCTTCCGTACGTGCCGTGATCACTGGCGGCGTCTCCGGCCTCGGCCTGGCCGTGGCCCAGCACCTCGTCGCCCAGGGCGGCAAGGTGGCCCTGTTCGACCTCAACGACGACAAGGGCGCTGCCGCCATTGCCGGGCTGGGTGCCGACAAGGCCCGCTATTTCAACGTCAACGTCAGCGATGAGGCGGCGGTGACCGCGGCCATCGACCAGGCCCACGATTTCCTCGGCGGCCTGAACGTGGCGATGAACTGCGCCGGCATCCTCGGCGCCGGCCGCGTGCTGGGCAAGGAAGGCCCGATGCCGCTGGCCGGCTTCCAGGGCACGGTGATGGTGAACCTGGTCGGCAGCTTCAACGTTGCAAAGGCCGCTGCCAACCGCATGCAGCACAACGAGGCCGGCACCGACGGCGAGCGCGGCGTGATCATCAACACCGCCAGCATCGCCGCCTATGAAGGCCAGATCGGCCAGGCCGCGTATGCCGCCAGCAAGGGCGGCGTGGTCTCGATGACGCTGCCCATGGCGCGCGAACTGTCGCGCTTCGGCATCCGCGTCAATACGATTGCTCCCGGCGTGTTCTGGACGCCGATGGTCGACGGCATGCCCGAAGCCGTGCAGCAGTCGCTGGCCGCCTCGATTCCGTTCCCGTCACGCCTGGGCAAGCCGGAAGACTTCGC
Organism: Stenotrophomonas sp. YJH_SMC_64; assembly: GCF_059371375.1. Lineage (NCBI taxonomy): Bacteria > Pseudomonadati > Pseudomonadota > Gammaproteobacteria > Lysobacterales > Lysobacteraceae > Stenotrophomonas > Stenotrophomonas sp. YJH_SMC_64. The sequence continues at coordinate 56,806 of NZ_JCAFUN010000010.1, forward strand.
CAGCCTGGTCGGCTTCATCCTCGGCAACACCTACCTCAACGGCGAGACCATCCGCCTGGACGGCGCTACCCGCCTCGCTCCGAAGTGATTCCCCACGGGCGCCGGGACGGCGCCCTCCCCCAACGACCTAGATCACCATGAAAGCCAACGACATCAAGAAGGGCAACGTCGTCGAGTACAACAACGGCGTGTACCAGATCCGCGACATCGAGCGCAGCTCGCCGCAGGGTCGCGGCGGCAACGTCCGCTTCCGCTTCATCATGTACAGCGTGCCGGGCGGCAACAAGCTCGACGCCAGCTTCGATGCCGACGACAACCTGGTCGAGGTCGAACTGCTGCGCCGCCAGTCCACCTATTCGTACAAGGACGGCGACGCCTTCGTGTTCCTCGATGACGAGGACTACACCCCCTACACCCTGGATGCGGACGTGATCGGCGACGACGCCGGCTACATCACCGACGGCCTGACCGGCATCTACGTGCAGGTCATCGACGAGCAGCCGGTGGCGATCCAGCTGCCGGCCTCGGTGGTGCTGGAAGTGATCGAGACGCCGCCGGAACTGAAGGGTGGCACCGCCACCAAGCGCCCGAAGCCGGCCAAGCTCAACACCGGCATCGAGATCATGGTGCCGGAGTACATCGTGAACGGCGAACGCGTGCTGGTGAACACCGCCACCGGCGAATTCGCGGGCCGTGCCGACTAAGCGCCTCGCGCTGATCGGCTGCCTGTCCCTGCCTGCGGCGTATTCCCCGCAGGCAGGCCATCGGATGTAGCAGTCGTGTAGCAACGAGCCCACGCACGGCTGCTGTGCGTTGGACAGGGACTGCAGCCGAGCGTGGCTCGGCTCTACAGGTAGCTTACGGCTGCTTCGCGCCGAAATTGCCGCAGCCGTGGTACTGGCGGGTGCCGATGGTCAGGTTCACCTTGGCCTCGAACGCCTCGCCACTCATGTCGTCCTGGCAGATCGTGCGCTGGAAGCTGAGCTTGACGTCGGTGCCATCAGACGCCTTGCCACTCCAGCCGTCAGCACCTGCGGTGGGCTGGGCGACATCGAAACGACGCTCACCGTAATCCACTTCCACCTGCAGGCCCGGCGTGTCGCCGTCGACAACCGCCAGCCAGCCCGGCTCATTGCCGGTGGCACGGAACGCGGCATTGCCGGCGCTGCCATCGCCTTCAGTGGCTTCGACCGCATGGCACTCGCGATCGGCTTCGCCCTTCAGGCTCAACAGGCCGTCATCGCTGCCCTTGGTCCAGAAGCTGTTGCCCTTGCCATCGCCGTACTTGGCACCCGACGCCGCACGCTCGGAGCTCATGGCGAAGGTGCGTTCGCCGATCACCACCGTGGCCGCATCCTCGCCATTGAAGGTCGCGCGCACGCTCAGATCACCACACTGGTACGTGGTCTCGCTGCCACCTTCGGTGCTGGCGCTCGGCTGCGGCGCGGCAGGCGGGGCGTCATTGCCGCCTGCGGCGGGCGGCTGGGCCGGCTGGCACGCGGCCAGCACCAACCCGAGGGAGGCTGCCAACAGACTGGGAACTACACGCATGGCTCGACTCCTTGTCGACACTACAGAGAGGCTCGACCCTACCACCTGTCGGTGAGCGGGGCCTGAAAGCGGCCTGACCGCACTCATGCGGCCAGTACCGCCATCGACAACAGCTGCGCGCCGCTTTCGCCGGAACTGCAGGTCCACACCCGCAGCAGGCGCAGTTTCAGCTCGCGCTCCTGGCCCTGCCCGCGCACCGACAAGCGCACGTCGCTGGACAACAATGCCAGGCGTCCGCACAGCAGCGTTTCCACCGCGTACGACTGCAGGCAGCGCACGTGCAGGTTTCCGGCCAGCCAGTCGCCCAGCCACGGCAGGTCGAGCAAGCGTCCGCCCTGCCCGTCCATCATGAACAATGCCGGCGATACCAGCGCGGTCAGCGCATCGTGGTCGTCATCCAGCAATGCCTGCCGCAGGCGCTGTTCCAGCGCTGCCAACTGCCGCTCATGCAGGTCTTCAACGATGTCCCGTTCCATCCACGGATCCTTCCGGCATCGGCCGGCGCCTGCGCAGGCGTTGCGCGATCCACTGCCGCGCGCCCTGCACCACTACATAGAAGACCGGCACGAAGAACACCGCCAGCACCGTCGCACTGACCATGCCGCCGAACACACCGGTTCCAATCGCCTGCTGGGTTTCCTTCGACGCGCCCTGCGCCAGCATCAGCGGCACGACGCCCAGCGCGAATGCCAACGAGGTCATCACGATCGGCCGCAGGCGCAGCCGCGCCGCCTCCAGCGCTGCTTCAACCAGGCCGCGACCCTGCTGCTGCAGCTGGCGCGCGAACTCGACGATGAGGATCGCGTTCTTCGCCGACAGCCCGATCACGGTGATCATGCCGACCTTGAAGAACACGTCGTTGGGCATGCCCCGCAACAGCACCGCAGCAACCGCACCGAGCAGGCCCAGCGGCACCACCAGCATCACCGCCAGCGGGATCGACCAGCTCTCGTACAGTGCCGCCAGCACCAGGAACACCACCAGCATCGACAACAGCAGCAACCACGGCGCCTGCGCACCGGACTCCCGCTCCTGCAGCGACTGGCTGGTCCACTGCAGGGCAAAACCGGACGGCAGCTTCTCCGCCAACCGCTCCATCTCCGCCATGGCCTGGCCGGTCGACACGCCGGAGGCCGGTGCGCCGGACAGGTTCAGCGCCGGGAAGCCGAGATAGCGCTGCAGCTGCAGCGGCGCCTCGGTCCAGTGCGGCGTCACCAGTTCCGACAACGCCACCATGCCGCCTTCGCTGTTGCGCACGTATAGCTTCAGCACATCCTCCAGCTCCATCCGGTGGGGTGCATCGGCCTGCAGGATCACCTGCTGCAGCCGCCCCTTGTTGGGGAAGTCGTTGACGTACTGCGAGCCCATCGCCGCCGACAGCGTGCTGCTGATCTGCTCGAACCCCACGCCCATCGCCTCGGCCTTGGCGCGATCGATGTCCAGCCGCACGCTGGTACCTGCCGGCAGGCCATCGGCATGCACCTCCGACAGCAGCGGACTGGCCTCGGCCAGCTTCAGCAGCTGCTGCAGGGCCGCACGCAGCTCGGCCTGGCTCTGCCCGGTGCGCGCCTGCAGCGCCAGCGAGAAGCCGGACGAACGGCCCAGGCTGTCGATCGCCGGCGGCATCACGCTCATCACCTCGCCCTCGGCAATCGTCGCCATCGCCTTCTGCGCGGCCTCCACTTCGCCGGCCGCGGTGGCCCCTGCACGCTCGCCCCAGTCCTTCAGCATCGTGTAGGTCAGCGCCGCGCTCGGGCCGGAACCGGAGAAGCTGTAGCCGAGGATCGACTGGTTGGAGCCGATGCCCGGGCGTGACGCCACGTGCCGTTCGTAGGCTTCGACCACGGCCAGCGTGCGTTCGGCGGTGGCTTCGGCCGGCAGCTGGATCGAGGTCATGAAGTAGCCCTGGTCCTCTTCCGGCAGGAAGGCGCCCGGCAGCCAGTGCAGGCCCAGCAGCAGCGCCGCCACCAGCGCGGCGAACACGCCCATGACCCGCCCGCTCCGCTGCAGCACCGACGCCACGCCACGCTGGTAGCGCCCGGTCATCCGTTCGAAGCCACGATTGAAGGCGCCGAACAGACCGCCCCGACCATGGTGGCCATGGGTGTTCGGGCGCAGCAGGGTCGCGCACAGCGCCGGCGTCAGGCTCAATGCCAGCAGCGCCGAGAACAGGATCGACACCGCCATCGCCACGGTGAACTGGCGGTAGATCGCACCCACCGAGCCGCTGGCCAGCGCCATCGGAATGAACACCGCGGTCAGCACCAGGGTGATGCCGATCACCGCACCGGTCAGTTCGCGCATCGCCTTGATGGTGGCCTCGCGCGGCGGCAGGCCTTCCTCGGCCATGATCCGTTCCACGCCCTCGACAACCACGATGGCGTCGTCGACGATGATGCCGATCGCCAGCACCATGCCGAACATGGTCAGCACGTTGATCGAGAAGCCCAGCGCCAGCATCACCGCGAAGGTGCCCAGCAACGCGATCGGTGCGACCAGTGCCGGAATCAGCGTGTAGCGCCAGTTCTGCAGAAACAGGTACATCACTGCGAACACCAGCAGCATCGCCTCCAGCAGCGTCTGCACCACCTTCTGGATCGAGATCTTGACGAACGGTGCGGTGTCGAACGGAATGCTCGCCTCCACGCCGCGCGGCAACAGCGGCGCCAGCTCGGCCATGCGCTCGCGCACCGCCGACGCGGTGCGAACCGCGTTCGCGCCAGGACGCAGCTGCACGCCGGCGGCGGTGGCCGGATGACCATCCTCGCGGGTGCCCCAGGCATAGCTCTGCGCGCCCAGTTCAACGCGGGCGACATCGCCCAGCACCACCCGCGAGCCGTCGGCCCCGGCGCGCAGCACGATGGCAGCGAACTGCTCCGGCGTGGACAGCTGGCCATCGGCACTCAGCGGCACGGTGATGCGCTGGCCCGGAACACCCGGAGAATCGCCGATGCGCCCCGGCGAGATCTCCAGGTTCTGCTGCTCGATGGCAGCGGCCACGTCACCCATGGTCAGCCCATAGCCGGTCAACCGGGTCGGGTCCAGCCACACGCGCATCGCCTGTTCGGCACCGAACAGCTGCACGCGGCCGACGCCATCGATGCGGCGCAGCTCCTCGATGATGTTGCGCGCCATGAAGTCGCCCAGTGCGGCCTCGCTGACGCTGGCATCCGGCGAACGCAGGCCGACCAGCATCAGGAAACCGGAATCGGCGGCCTCCACGAACAGGCCGTTCTGGCGCACGCTGCGCGGCAGGCGCGGCTCGATCGCCTTGATCCGGTTCTGCACGTCCACCTGCGCCAGCTCCGGGTTGGTGCCCGGCTTGAAGGTGGCGGTGATCGAGGCTTCGCCGGACGTGTCCACCGACGACTCGAAGTACAGCAGGTGCTTGACGCTGGACAGCTCGCGCTCGATCAGGCCGACCACCGCGTCATTCAGCGTCTGCGGGCTCGCACCCGGGTAACTGGCGTAGATGCTGACGCTGGGCGGGGCAACCGCCGGATAGCGCTCCACCGCCAGCCGCGGGATCGCCAGCACACCGGCCAGGATGATGAAGATCGCCAGCACCCAGGCGAACACCGGGCGATCGATGAAGAAACGTGCCATGTTGGATTTTCCTGGAGGGACCGGCCCGGTAGAGGCTCAGCCCTTGCTGCCGGCCTGCACCGCGCCGGCGCTGGCGACCGGCATCTGCCAGTCGCGCGCATCGACCACCACGCCTTCCTGCAGGCGTTCCTGGCCTTCGACCACCACCTTTTCGCCCGCCTTCAGGCCGGTGCGCACCAGCCATTGGCGATCGACACTACCGTCCACTTCCAGCGTGCGGATCACCGCCTTGCCATCGCCACCGATCACCCAGGCATAGGCCTGGCCACCGGCACTGCGCAGCACGGCCTGCTGTGGCACGGTCAGTGCGCTGGCCGGCGCACCCCGCGGCACCTTCGCGCGCACGTACATGCCGGGCAGCAGCTGGCGCTGCGGGTTGTCGACCAGGATGCGCAGGATCACATCACCGGTGCGCGCATCGACATTGATGCCGGAGAACAGCATCTGGCCACGTTCGGGCAGCGGCTTGCCGGCCGCACCGATGATCGTCACCGGCAGCTCGCCGCCACCGGCACTGCGTTGCAGCGACTCGAGCTGCGCCGCTGGCTGGCGCACATCGACGTAGACCTGGTCGATCTGCTGCACCACCGCCATCGGCTCGGCATCGGCCACGCCGACCAGTGCACCTTCGGTCACCAGCGCCTGGTCGATGCGGCCGGCAATCGGCGCGCTGACCGTGGCATAGCGCAGATCGAGCTGGCGACGCGCCAGGATCGCGCGCGCTTCGTTCACCGCGGCACGGGCCTGTTCGTACTCGGCACTGGCATCGTCGCGGTGCTGCTGGCTGACCGCCTGCGCGGCCGCCAGCGCATGCAGGCGCTGCGACTGCACGCGGCTGCGGCCCAGGGCTGCCTCACTGCGCTGCAGCGCGGCCAGTGCCGAGTCGACATCGGCACGGAACGCCGCCGGATCGATCTGGAACAGGGCCTGGCCGGCGCGCACTTCCGCACCCTGCTCAAACAGCCGGCGCTGCACGATGCCGCCCACCTGGGCACGGATCTGTGCGGTGCGTACGGCGGCCACGCGGCCGGGCAGTTCGTCATCGCGCTGCACGACCTGCGGGCCGACAGTGACCACGCTGACGCGCGGTGCCGCTTCGGGCGTGGCTTCGGGGGCGGAGCAGGCCGTCATGGCCAGGGCGAGGGCCGCGATCAACGCGACCGGAGTCCTGAAGGTTCTCATTGCTGTGCACAATGCCGCGCGGGCGGCTGATAGGTTCTGAAGCGTGCAGTCTGCGGGGCGATGATGGGGTTTCGATGGAGGAACTGTGGAGATACGATGGAGGCAAGCACCTTAAGGCCCCGCCCCTGCATGCATGCCTCCCCTGCCCTCGCCGCCCTCGTCCTGATCGTCGAGGATGAGGCCGAGATCGCCGATATTCTTACCGCCTACCTGGAACGCGAAGGACTACGCACCCTGCGTGCCGCCGATGGCCACAGTGCACTGGACCTGCACCGCAGCGCCCGCCCCGACCTGGTCCTGCTCGACGTACAACTGCCGCGGCTGGATGGCTGGAGCGTACTGACCCAGCTACGCCAGCGCGGCGAAACGCCGGTGATCATGCTGACCGCGCTGGACCAGGACCTGGACAAGCTGACTGCGCTGCGCATGGGCGCCGACGACTACGTGGTCAAGCCGTTCAATCCAGCCGAAGTGGCAGCGCGCGTGCGCGCCGTGCTGCGGCGTACGCTGCGTGGCTCGCGCGTGGACGCACCGACCGCACTGCGCGCGGGCCCGTTGCTGATCGACTCGGCCACCCATGCCGTGCATGTGGAAGGCGACGGCTACAGCCACGAAGTGCTGCTCACCCTCACCGAGTTCAAGCTGCTGCACTGCATGGCGCTGGCGCCGACCCGCATCTTCAGCCGCAGCGAACTGATGCACGAATGCCTGCCGGAAAGCGAGGCGCTGGAGCGCACGGTCGACAGCCATGTCAGCAAGCTGCGCCGCAAGCTGGATGAAGTGGGCATGGTCAATGTTCCGGCCAGCGTGCGCGGTGTCGGCTACCGGTTGATGGCCGACCGCTGATGGCCCGCCTGCGCCGCTCCGGGCTCAGTCGCCACATCATCGTCTCGATGTCGCTGATGGTGATCGGCGTCATCGTGATGATGATCCTGTCATCGTGGCTGCTGTACGCGGTGCTGGTCGAGTTCTTCCCCGGCAGTGCCGAAGAGCCGGAAAGCTGGCTGCCGACCGGGCCGGAGCTGGCATGGATGGTCGGGGTGATCCTGACCGGCCTGGCACTGGCCATCGCCGCCTCGTTCCGCCTTGCCCACCGCATCCTGTCGCCGTTGAATTCGCTGGTCGACAGCGTGCGCGCGCTTGCCGGCGGCGACCTCGGTGCGCGCGCCAGCGCCCAGGAAAACTCGCCCGGCGAAGTGGCCACCCTGGTCGAGGATTTCAATGCGATGGCGCGCCGCCTGCAGCACATGGAGAGCGAGCGCGCGATGTGGCATGCGGCCATTGCCCATGAACTGCGGACTCCGGTGACGATCCTGCGTGGTCGCCTGCAGGGGCTGGCCGAGGGTGTGTTCCAGCCAGACGAATCCCAGTTCCGCAGCCTGCTGGCACAGGTCGAAGGCCTCTCACGCCTGATCGAGGATCTGCGCGTGTTGAGCCTGTCCGACAACGCGCGGTTGGACGTACGCCGCGCGCGCACCGACGTGGTGGCCGAAGTGCATTCGGTGATGACCCTGGTCGACCCGCAGTTCCGCGCCGCCGGCTTCGTGCTGGAGCTGGAAACCAGCCGCGAGGAACACAACGCGCACTGTGACCCGACACGCTTGCGCCAGGCCCTGCTGGCACTGCTGGAGAATGCGCGCCGCTACGCCAGCCCGGGCAAGGTGCGGATTGCCGTGCACGACACGCCCGGACACGTGCAGGTGGCGATCGAGGACGAAGGCCCGGGCATCGACCCGGAACTTCACACCGACATCTTCACTCCGTTCATGCGCGCCGACGGCTCGCGCTCGCGCCAGGGCGGCGGCAGCGGGCTGGGCCTGGCGGTGGTCAAGGCCATCGCCGATGCACATGGCGGCCGCGTCTACTGCACGCCCGGCAGCGCCGGCGGCAGCCGCTTCGTCATCGAGCTTCCGCGCCAGTAGCGGGCGTGGCTGCCTGTTCCCGCAGGCGTGCGCCGAGCGCGGCGAGGTTGGCATCGATCGCATCCATCTCGTTGCGCTGGCCCGCCGGCAACTGCTGGCGCAGCTGCACGCGCAGCGCCTGCCAGGCCGGCACCGCCTCTGCGCTGGCAGTGGCAACCGCTTCGGCCAGCACCGCCTGCTCATCGGCAAGCGGCAATCCGTAGCCATCGTCGACCAGCAGCGTACCCGGGCGCAGCCATTGCCCACCCTGCTCCAGCAGCTGGCGCAGGCCGCGCGTCTCGGCACTGTCCGGTGCCGCCAGCAGGCGCCGTTTCAGCACATCGCGCGCGCGCAGTTCAGCGCGGCGTTGCGCAGCCTGTTCCAGCAGCAGCAGCCCGGCGCTGGCACGCAGGTCACCCTGCAGCAGCCAGGGCGCACGCTGCTGTGCGGGCAGCTTCAGCCAGGCGCGCACATCGCGCACCGGCAGCCCCAGCTGTGAGCTCGCCACCGCGAACAACTGCTGATAGTGATCGCGCGCCGAGGCAAAGTAGTAGCCCTGCGCCTGCGCTGCATTGCGGTCCGTCAGCACCTGCTCGTCCAGCACATGCAGCCGGGACAGCCGACGCTTCAACCCGCGCGGACTCAGCTGGGCCAGCCCGGCCGCCCCCAGGCGCGGCACACCCGCCTGCAGCAGCTTTGCAGTTTCCACCGCGCAGTTGTTGCTGACGAAGTAATAGCGCCCGTCATAGCTCCAGTGCACCTGTGCAGTGCGCTCGAGCAGGCCGGCGATCTCGCCGGGCGACAACTGCAACGGCAGCGACTGCAACCCACGCAGTTCCACCTTGGTGTACTCGTCCACCACCTGCTGCAGCGGCAGCACGAACAGGCGCGAGGGATAGCCGCCGGTCAGGCCACGCCAGTTGGAAATCTGCACATCACCTACGAATGCGCGGAACGACAGCACGCGGTGGTACTCCAGGTCCAGGCGGCAGTCTGGCCCCGGCGCACGGCCCGGCCGGCAGATCACCAGCCGCAGCATGCTGTGCCCCCAGCGGCTCATCGGCTGCGCACTGCCTTCGGCGAACAGGTAGTCCACGGCGTAGACGCGCGAAGGATCGAGCTGCAGCAGCGATGCCGCACCCTCTTCCGATTCGGCCTGCAGCAATGGCAACGTGGCCGCGCAGTGCGACTGCGGCAGCGATGGCGGGGTTCCGAAATGGGCCTGGTACCACTGCGCCAGCGCCGGGCGCCGGCAGGCAAACTCGCTGTCGAGCACGAAATGCTCGGCGTTCACTGCCAGGTACTCGGCCGGGTCCTTCAGCTCATAGGCATCCGGACTACGGTCACGGAAGTCGTTGCCACCACGGCCAAGATGCCAGGGCTTGCGCTGCCATCCGGCCAGGTCGCGCCAGCGCGCACTGCGCGACCAGTTCGCGCCGCTACGGTCTGCAACATGGGTCAGTTCATGCACCAGCGCGCTGCGTCGTGCACGGCGTGCGCCGGGCACGGCATCATCCAGCAGCTCGCGACGCAGGTCGATGCGGCCGGCGAAAGCGCGACCGTGCACATCGGCCGGCAGGTGGTCGCTCCAGCGCACCTGCACGTGTGCTGGCAGTGCGCGCAGCAGGCCATCTGGCAGCAGGGACTGCACGTCGGCCAGGGTCTGCATCGCCACCTGCTGCTGTGCAGGGCTCAGCCCTTCCGGATCCAGGCGCAGGTCGCTGCTGGCATGTGCGGCCGGAACGGCCAGCAGTAGAGCCAGGCCATGCCTGGCTGCGTTCCGTGCAGATGTCATGGCGTTGCCAGCCAGCGGCCGGCACTACCCGGGATCAACGCGCCAGCAGCGCGCGGGCCAGTTCCAGGTCGCTCTGCTGCTGCGCGGCAGCGCTCTGCTCACGCAGATGGACCAGCGCGGCCTGCAGGCGGGCGCCACGGATCTGGCCGTCGCTGGCGATGAACGCGGCGGCATCGTCGCGTGCGGCCTGCACCACCTTGTCGTCGCCCGAGCTGCTGGCCGAAGAGCCCGACGATGCACCGGTGGCGGAACCGGCCGAGGTGCCGGCGAAGCTGGAAGCGAAGCCGGCCAGCGGCAGGGACAGCAGGGCGAGCAGCAGAAGCGGACGGGTCATCGGTTCGAAGCCGGTTGTGAGGATGCGTGGAGCGTAACGGGTGCGTGAAGGATTTGCCCGGCTCAAACGTCGAACAGCTTGCCGGGATTCAGCCGCGCTTGGGGATCGAACGCACGTTTGACCGCCTTCATCAGGGCGATCTCGGCCGGGCCGCGGGTGCTGTCCAGGTAGCCCTTCTTGACCAGGCCGATGCCGTGTTCAGCCGAGATGCTGCCATCGAACCGGGCCAGCACCTGCGCCAGCAGCTTGGTCACATGCTCGCACTGCGCCACGAAATCGGCGTCGCTGGTGTCATCGGGCTTGAGCACGTTGATGTGCAGGTTGCCGTCACCGATATGACCGAACCACACCACATCGAAGTGCGGGTAGGCCTGCCCGATCAATGCCTGGGTCTCGGCCAGGAACGCCGGCATCGCCGAGATCCGCACCGAGACGTCGTTCTTGTAGGGCTTGTAGCGCGCCAGCGATTCGGTGATGCCTTCGCGCAGGCGCCACAACTGGGCGGCCTGGGCATCGCTGGCACTGATCACGCCGTCGCTGACCCAGCCGTTGCCCATGCAGTCCTCGAAGGCCGCCATCGCCGCCGCTTCCTGCGCTTCGTCGTTGGCGGCGAACTCGGTGACCACGTAATACGGGTGCACCTCGTCGAACGGTGCCTGCGCACCATGCGCCAGCACGTGCTCCAGCGCGCGATCAGTGAAGAATTCGAAGGCCTGCAGCTGCAGCCGTGCGCGGAACGCGGCGAATACCTGCATCAGCACTTCGAAGCTGGGCAGCGCCAGCAGCATCACGTTGCTGGCCGGCGGCGGATCGGTCAGCTTCACCGTCGCTTCGACGATCACGCCCAGCGTGCCTTCCGAACCGATCAGCAGCTGGCGGAAGTCATAGCCGCTGGAGTTCTTGATCAGGCCCTTGTTGAGCTCCAGCAACTCGCCACTGGCGGTGACCACCTTCAGCCCGGCGATCCACTCGCGGGTGTTGCCGTAACGGATCACGCGGATGCCACCGGCATTGGTGGCGATGTTGCCGCCGATCGTGCAGGAACCACGCGCGGCGAAATCCACCGGGTAGATCAGGCCGTGGTCCAGCGCGGCGTTGTGCACGGCTTCCAGCGGCATGCCGGCCTGCACCACCAGGGTGCGATCGACCGCGTCGTAGGCCAGCGCCTTGTTCATCCGTTCCAGGCTGAGCACCAGCTCGCCGTTGGCAGCCACCGCGCCACCGGAGAGGCCGGTACGGCCGCCGGACGGCACCACGGCCACGCCCTCGCCCGCACTCCAGCGCATCACCGCCTGCACTTCCTCGACCGTGGCCGGCAGTGCGATCGCCAACGGCGCCGGCGTCCAGCGCCGGGTCCAGTCGCGCCCGTAATGCTCCAGGTCGGCCGGGTCGGTCTTCAGCTTCAGGCCGGGACAGGCCTGCTGCAGCGAGGCAATGCGGGAATCGGTCATGACGGTCCAGCGCGGGGCGTGAAGAACGGGCAAGCGTGCCAGCGGCACGCGCCAGCGTCCAGCCCTGCCGCGCTGCAGATAGCTACGGATGCAACCAATTGCGCACTGCACCATGGGCGCTTCGATCTGGCATAGTGGTCAGCCCCTGTCCCACTGGCCGTGTCGCCCCATGTCGCCGAAGAAGACCTCGTTCCCCAAGCAGGATATCCGCGTGCTGTTGCTGGAGGGGGTCAGCCAGACCGCCGTGGAGGTGTTCAGCGCCGCCGGCTACAGCCAGATCGAGGCGCACACCAAGGCACTGCCCGAGGACGAACTGAAGGCACGCATCGCCGAGGCGCACATCGTCGGCATCCGTTCGCGCACCCAGCTCAGCGCCGAGGTGCTGGCCGAGGCCAAGCGCCTGATCGCGGTGGGCTGCTTCTGCATCGGCACCAACCAGGTCGACCTGGACGCGGCCGAGCTGGCCGGCATCCCGGTGTTCAACGCGCCCTATTCCAACACCCGCAGCGTGGCCGAGCTGGTGATTGCCGAGGCCATCATGCTCACCCGTGGCATTCCGCAGAAGAATGCCGAGTGCCATCGCGGCGGCTGGTCGAAGTCGGCCAGCGGCAGCCATGAGGTGCGTGGCAAGACCCTGGGCATCATCGGCTATGGCCACATCGGCACCCAGGTCGGCGTGCTGGCCGAATCGCTGGGCATGCAGGTGATCTTCCACGACGTGGAAACCAAGCTGGCGCTGGGCAATGCGCGTGCTGCGGCCAGCCTGGACGACCTGCTGGCCCGCGCCGACATCGTCACCCTGCATGTGCCGGAGACCCCGGCCACGCAGTGGATGATCGGCAGCACCGAGCTGGCGAAGATGCGCAAGGGCGCGCACCTGATCAACGCCGCGCGCGGCACCGTGGTCGACATCGATGCGCTGGACGCGGCCCTGGCCAGCGGCCACGTCGGTGGCGCCGCGCTGGACGTGTTCCCGGTCGAGCCGAAGGGCAATGGCGATATCTTCGAATCGCCGCTGACCCGCCACGACAATGTGATCCTGACCCCGCACGTGGGCGGCAGCACGCTGGAGGCGCAGGACAACATCGGCGTGGAGGTGGCGGCCAAGCTGGTGCGCTACAGCGACAACGGCAGCACGCTGTCGGCGGTCAACTTCCCGGAAGTGACCCTGCCCGAACACGAAGACAGCCTGCGCCTGCTGCACATCCACCAGAACGTGCCGGGCGTGCTGTCCAAGGTCAACGAGATCTTCTCGCGCCACAACGTCAACATCGACGGCCAGTTCCTGCGCACCGACCCGAAGGTGGGCTACGTGGTGATCGACATCACCGCCAGCGAGGAACAGGCCGCCGCCGTGCGCGACGAGCTGGCCGCGATTCCGGGCACGCTGCGGACGCGCATCCTGTATTGAAAAAAGGGGACGGAGGGGATTAAGTCGTTAGCGGCACATGCGCTATAAACGACTTAATCCCCTCCGTCCCCTTTTTACCTCAACGTGCCAGCCAGCGGCGCGCCATGCGCTGCATGGACTCGTCCGATTCCTGATCGGACGCGACTTCGGTCACCGGCCGCCATGCCAGGTCAAGTGACTCGTCGCTGAGCACGAAGGCTTCGCCACCCAGCGCGCGGATCACGAAACGCACGTCGTAGTGCCAGTGCCCCGGCACGTCCTTGCGCTCCGGGATCCAGTGCTTGTCCAGATCGAAGATCGCCGGGTCTTCCAGCACCAGGCCGCTCAGGCCCGACTCCTCTTCGGCCTCCTTCAGCGCCACCTGGGCCAGGTCACGGTCGCCGTCGGCGTGGCCGCCCAGCTGCAGCCAGCGTTGCAGCTTGCGGTGGTGGGTCAGCAGCAGGCGCTGGCCATCGGCACTGACCAGCCAGCAGCTGGCGGTGAAGTGGCCGGCCAGGCGCTCGCGGCGGAACGGATCTTCCGGATCGTCCAGCAATGTGCCGAATTCGGCAGCCAGTGCGTCGTGGGCAGGCTCACGGCGGGCATAGTCCCGCAGCAGGCCACGCAAGCGATCGTCAAGCACGGCAAGGGTTTCGGCGGTCTGGCGCATGAATGGGGGCGGTCTGGAAAAATACTGCTCATTATCGCCGTTCATTGTTGCGATTGCGCTTGTGCGTTGGCTTCAGCTTTGGCTAAGGTACAGCGGGCCGTTCGCGCGGCCTTCACCATTCCAGGGTTGCCGGCAACGTATCGGCGGCCCACCCCATCCGATCACTAGGAAGTACTGCATGCTGAAAGCTCTGTTGAGGGTCAAGCCGGTTGAACCGGCCGGGCACGTCGATGCCGGCGAACCCATCGAAGGCAGCCTGGACGGCGAAGCCACGCTGAAACGGACCCTCACGGCTAAACACCTCATCCTGCTTGGCGTGGGTGCGGTGATCGGCGCTGGTATCTTCGTGCTGACCGGCCAGGCCGCGGCCAACCATGCCGGCCCGGCGGTGATGCTTTCGTTCGTGCTGGCCGGTTTCGCCTGTGCCCTGGCGGGCCTGTGCTACGCCGAGTTCGCGGCGATGATGCCGGTCTCCGGCAGTGCCTACTCGTACTCCTACGCCACCCTGGGCGAAGGCATGGCCTGGTTCATCGGCTGGTGCCTGGTGCTGGAGTACCTGTTCGCCTCGGCCTCGGTCGCGGTGGGCTGGTCGGCGTACCTGATCAGCTTCATCACCACCACCTTGCACATGCCGTTCCCGGACCTGCTCAGCGCCGCGCCCATCGCCTGGACCGGCAGCGAGTTCGTCTCCTCCGGCAAGCTGTTCAACCTGCCGGCGGTGCTGATCGTGGCGGCGGTGTCCGGCCTGCTGTACGTGGGCGTGACCCAGTCGGCCTTCGTCAACGCCATCATCGTGGCAATCAAGGTCACCGTCATCTGCCTGTTCATCGGCATCGGCGCGGCCCATATCGACCCGGCCAACTGGCAGCCGTTCATCCCGGAAAACACCGGCGTGCCGGGTGAGTTCGGCTGGAGCGGCATCTTCCGCGCCGCCACCATCGTGTTCTTCGCCTACATCGGCTTCGACGCGGTCTCCACCGCCGCCGGTGAAACCAAGGACCCACAGCGCAACATGCCGATCGGCCTGCTCGGCTCGCTGGCGGTGTGCACGATCGTCTACATCATCGTCTGCGCGGTACTGACCGGCATGATGCCGTACCACCTGCTGGGCACCGACAAGCCGGTGGCCACCGCGCTGGAGCCCTACCCGACCCTGTCCTGGCTGAAGACGTTCGTGGAAATCGGCGCCATCGCCGGCCTGTCCTCGGTGGTGCTGGTGATGATGATGGGCCAGACCCGCATCGCCTACACCATCTCCCGCGACGGCCTGCTGCCGAAGTTCTTCGGCAAGGTCCACGCCCGCTTCCGCACCCCGTACGTCGCCACCATCGTGGTCGGCGTGATCGCTGCCGCGCTGGCCGGCCTGGTGCCACTGAACGTGCTGGGCGAACTCGTCTCGATGGGGACCCTGCTGGCCTTCGCCACCGTCTGCGTCGGCGTGCTGGTGCTGCGCTATACCAAGCCGGACCTGCACCGCCCGTTCCGCGTGCCGATGGTTTGGATCATCTGCCCGCTCGGCGCTGCCACCTGCCTGTTCCTGTTCTGGCAGGCGTTCGTGGTGCATTGGCACCTGTTCGTTGGCTGGACCCTGCTCGGCCTGCTGATCTACCTGGGCTACGGCATCCGCAACAGCAAGCTTGCCAAGTCGCCCTGATCCGCCGACGGGCCGGCCTCGCGCCGGCCCGTCCGTTTTCCCCGCGCGCCGCCCGTGGCGCGCTTCGACAAGACCACCACACATGTTCAAGCAACTGTGGGCCACCAAGCACCCGCATGCCGCCCATGAAGAGGCCAACGGCCTGAGCCTGCGCCGCCACCTCGGCCCCTGGGGCCTGACTGCCCTCGGTATCGGCGCGGTGATCGGCGGCGGCATCTTCGTCATCACCGGCCAGGCCGCCGCCAACCACGCCGGCCCGGCCATCATGCTGTCGTTCGTACTGGCCGCCATCTGTTGCGCCTTCTGCGCACTGGCCTATGCCGAATTCGCCTCGATGGTGCCGGTCTCCGGCAGCGCCTACACCTACACCTACGCCACCTTCGGCGAGCTCTCGGCCTGGTTCATCGGCTGGATGCTGGTGCTCGAGTACGGCGTCTCCGCCTCGGCGGTCGCGGTCAGCTGGACCGGCTATTTCCTGAGCCTGCTCAGCCAGTTCGACATCCATCTACCGGCGGCGCTGGTCAGCGCCCCACTCGATGCACAGCTGCGCCCCACCGGCGCGATCGCCAACCTGCCGGCCGCTGCGCTGGTACTGCTGCTGACCTGGCTGTGCTACGTCGGCATCAGCAAGTCCTCGGCGATGAACATGGCGATGGTCGTGCTGAAGACCGGCCTGATCCTGCTGGTCATCGTGGTCGGCTGGAAGTATGTGGACACCAGCAACTGGACCCCGTTCATTCCCGCCAACGAAGGCCCCGGCAAGTACGGCATGGAAGGCGTGCTGCGTGGCGCGGCGATGGTGTTCTTCGCCTACATCGGTTTCGAAGCGGTGTCGGTGGCGGCGCAGGAATCGAAGAATCCGCAGCGTGACATGCCGTTCGGCATGATGCTGTCGCTGGTGATCTGCACCGTGCTGTACATCGCGATGGCTGCGGTGATGACCGGCCTGGTGCCGTTCCAGCTGCTCGGCACCGACGAGCCGGTGGTGACTGCCGTGGCCGCGCATCCGCAGCTGGGCTGGCTGCGCTGGGTGGTCGAGGTCGGCGCGCTGGTCGGCCTGTCCTCGGTCGTGCTGGTGATGATCATCGGCCAGCCGCGCATCTTCATGATCATGGGCCGCGACGGCCTGCTGCCGCCGGTGTTCACCAGGATCCACCCGAAGTACCGCACTCCGCACATCAACACCGTGATCACCGGCATCGGCATCGCGCTGCTGGCGGCGCTGTTCCCGCTGGACATCCTCGGCGAGCTGACCTCGATGGGCACGCTGATCGCGTTCGCCGCAGTCTGCGCCGGCGTGCTGATCCTGCGCCGTACCCAGCCGGACCTGCCGCGCCCGTTCCGCATGCCGATGGCGTGGCTGATCTGCAGCCTGGGCGTGTTGAGCTGCCTTGCCCTGCTGTCGGCGATGACGATGCACAACTGGATGCTGATGGGGGTGTGGACGTTCGTCGGTTTCGTGATCTATTTCTGCTACGGTTTCAGGCACAGCCGCCTGCGGGGTAAGTAAAGGGATTGCAGGGCCTGCGGCCCTGCACCCGCCTTTGAAGCCGGAGCAACGGCAACGGCAACAGCGGGTCTGAGGGTTTGGCGGGGAGGGGCGAGATTGCGGGGGGCGCTGCAAGTACATCCCTGTAAGCTCGGTCGCCGCATCCATGCGGCTCACGCCCCCGCAACCTCACCCCTCCCCACCTTCGACACTCTCCCTGCGCGTCCGGTGGATCCACGCCATGCGTGGATGATGGTCATTCCCAGCGACCAGGGCGCCCGACGATGATCATCTGCGGCCAAACCAGATGGTCTTCTGTATCCAGCCTGCGCCGCCCATGCAGCCCATGAAGTGCTGTGATTCTCCTTGGCGTTGACGTCCACGGTGTGGCGCTCGGTCTTTGGCATCAGCATCGTCATGTATTTGCCATCCACGTCGCATGTCTCGCCTTCCTTGCAGACGGTCAGCACCTCGATCTCCTCGGTGCGCTCGACAACGTCCATCTTCTCCGGCCACTTCTCGTTGGCCTCTGCCCTGCAGCGCCACCGCGACTCATCCAGCGGATCAGCATGATCACTGAAGCGGGCCCATTCGGTCGCACAACCGCCGCTCAACAGCGCAAGCCCCGCAGCCACGGCCATTCGCATACACGTAGCCATCTCCATCATCCTTCTCGATTTCCGGTCGCTGCACGCGCTCGTACTTTCCGTCCACGTCGTACGTGTTCTTGTCCCGCCCCCTGCTCGTCTCCAGCCTCAACGCCTGAACGGTTCGCAGAGCCAGATCATTCTCCGCTGGCCCCTGTTGCCTCGA
The DNA here is from genome assembly GCF_059371375.1 of Stenotrophomonas sp. YJH_SMC_64. Classification (NCBI taxonomy): domain Bacteria; kingdom Pseudomonadati; phylum Pseudomonadota; class Gammaproteobacteria; order Lysobacterales; family Lysobacteraceae; genus Stenotrophomonas; species Stenotrophomonas sp. YJH_SMC_64. The sequence goes on from NZ_JCAFUN010000010.1 coordinate 74,642, forward strand.
CTCCGTTGACCAGCAATCGGTCGAGCCCCTGTCGTCCGCTGCGCCGGCCCCGCCTAGCGGCGATTGAACCAGATGAGCTGCTGCTGCCAGCCGGCACCGGCCATGCAGGCATTGAACTCGCTGCTGCGGTCGGACGCGTTGACGTCCACGATGTAACTCTCCTCTTTCGGCATGGGTACCATGTTGTACTTGCCGTCAATGGCGCAGACTTCATCAAGCCTGCAGGGCACCTTGCGGTCTTCGTAGACGGTGCGCGTGGCCACTTCATTCCTGACCGGCCAGTGATCGTCGGCCTGCGCCCTGCAACTCGAATGGGCGGGGCCGAATGACCGCGCACCCGCATCCATCTTCACCCATTCCATCGTGCAGCCACTGCTGGCAAGCATGATGCCAATCACCCCCATCATCCCCATCGCGCGCGCGATCATCGAAGTACTCCTTTTCTTGGCGCTCGCCGGAACTTCTGCGGCAATCCGATGATGTTTCGCGGCAAGAGGGCTGTCCACGACCGGAATCGCTTCCAGCGGGAGCGCTGCCCTCCCCATTCAGCCAGCGCTGTGCTTGCCTCGATCCAACCCCTGCGCGCCGCCTGCCAGCACGCCGCTTCGCGTTGCCCACGCAGCAGGCAGGCGGTCGCCGCGCGGGCCCAGCATCGGGCCGGATCACGTAAAATGCCGTCCATGGACACCACCACCTTCCCCTACGACACCGCCCGCCTGGGCGAACTGGCCCAGCTGCTGATCGACAACGTCCGCGAACTGGCCCAGGCCGGCTGGACCCCGGCCACCAGCAGCAACTTCTCCCACCGCCTGGATGACCGCCACGCCGCGATCACCGTCTCGGGCAAGGACAAGGGCCGCCTGATCGAGGACGACATCATGGTGGTGGACTTCGATGGCAAGGCCGTCGGCCGCCCGCTGCGCCCCTCCGCCGAGACCCTGCTGCACACCCAGCTGTACCGCCGCTTCCCGGAAATCGGCTGCGTACTGCACACCCATTCGCCGGTGCAGACCATTGCCTCGCGCCTGTACGCGCCGCAGGGTCATGTGCACCTGGAAGGCTACGAACTGCTGAAGGCCTTCGCCGGCAACAGCACCCACGAGATGGCCATCGACGTACCGGTGTTCGCCAACACCCAGGACATGAACGTGCTTTCGAAGCAGGTCGATGATCTGCTCGACCGCCAGAACCTGTGGGGCTACCTGATCGACGGCCACGGCCTGTACGCCTGGGGCCGTGACATGGCCGAGGCGCGCCGTCATCTGGAAGCCTTCGAATTCCTGTTCCACTGCGAACTGGAACTGCGCAGGCTGCGCGGCTGAACCCGCGCGCAGGTGCAGATGCCGATCCGGAATCTGCACCTCGCCCCCACCCTGATACCCTGTCTTCCCCCCGAGACGTTCAAGCTGCCGCCATGAGCCGACTGCGCATCTACGACGACACCCGCCCCGAATCGCCGCTGCTGGACACCCAGGACGGCGCGGTCATCGCTGCCGAACTGCAGAAGATCGGCGTCACCTTCGAGCGCTGGCAGGCCACCGCACCGGTTGCGCCCGGCGCCAGCCAGGAGGAAGTGTTCGCCGCCTACCGCGCGGACATCGACCGCCTGGTCGCCGAGCGCGGCTTCAAGAGCGTGGACGTGGCCTCGATCGCCCCGGACAACCCGAACCGCGCCGAGCTGCGGAAGAAGTTCCTCGACGAACACTTCCACAAGGAAGACGAGGTGCGCTTCTTCGTCGCAGGCTCCGGCCTGTTCACCCTGCACGTGGGTGACAAGGTCTATGAGATCGAGTGCGTGAAGGACGACCTGATCGCCGTGCCCGATGGCACCACCCACTGGTTCGACATGGGCGATGAACCGAGCTTCGTGGCGATCCGCTTCTTCACCGAGCCGGACGGCTGGGTGGGTCATTTCACCGGCACCGACATCGCGCAGAAGTTCCCCCGTTACGTACCTACCCAGGCGTCCTGATCCATGCAGCCCCGCGTCATCCTGACCGACATCGAAGGCACCACCAGCAGCATCTCGTTCGTCAAGAACGTGCTTTTCCCCTATGCCCGCAAGGCCTTGCCGGCGTTCGTCGCCGAACATGGCCAGCAGCCGGAGGTCCGCCGCTGGCTGGACGCGGTGGCTACCGAGATCGGCGGCGCCTGCCAGGACAGCCTGGTGGCCGAGACGCTGCAGGGCTGGATCGACCAGGACCGCAAGCACACCGCGCTGAAGGCGCTGCAGGGCCTGATCTGGGATGAAGGCTACCGCCGCGGCGACTACACCGCGCACTTCTACCCGGAAGTGGCGCCGGTGCTGAAGGGCTGGCACGCTGCCGGCCTGCCGCTGTACGTGTACTCCTCCGGCTCGGTGCCGGCGCAGAAGCTGTTCTTCGGTTTCAGCGATGCCGGTGACCTCAGCCCGCTGGTGTCGGGCTGGTTCGATACCGAGATCGGTGGCAAGCGCGAGGCCGACAGCTACCACCGCATCGTGCAGGCGATCGGCGTGCCGGCCGGCGAGATCGTGTTCCTGTCCGATGTGGTGGAGGAATTGGACGCCGCCCGCGAAGCCGGCCTGCAGACCCGCCTGATTGATCGCCTGGATGACTACCCGATGCCGCGCATCGGCCAGGCCGCCAACGGCCACGAGCGGGTCGAGAACTTCCAGCAGATCCAGCTGTAAAGAAGAGAGGTGTGCGGACCAACGGTCAGCACCTACCCGTCTCCGCGTCTGGTGGATGCCAACCTGGGTTGGCATGTTCCGGGTGTGCCAACCAAGGTTGGCACCTACCAAAACAGCATGTGCCGCCCTCAACGATCGAGGTGCGCGGACCAACGGTCCGCACCTACCCGGCTCCGTGTCTGGTAGATGCCAGCCTTGGGTGGCATGTTCGGGGTGTGCCAACCAAGGATGGCACCTACCCAAACAGGATGTGCCGCCCTCAACGATCGAGGTGGGCGGACCAACGGTCCGCACCTGCCCGTCTCCGCGTCTGGTAGATGCCAACCTTGGTTGGCATGTTCCGGGTGTGCCAACCAAGGTTGGCACCTACCAAAACAGGATGTGCCGCCCTCAACGATCGAGGTGGGCGGACCAGCGGTCCACACCTGCCCGGCTCCGCGTCTGCTAGATGCCAGCCTTGGTTGGCATGTTCGGTGTGTGCCAACCAAGGTTGGCACCTGCCAATGCGGGATACGCCGCCCTCAACGATCGTTGAGGGTCTTCAGCTTCATTGCTTCGCGCAGGGTCGTCAGGTCCACCGGGCCACGCACCGCGATATCGCGGATTTCGCCCGGCAGCAGATCCAGCAGGTTGTCTTCGACCTGCACATCCAGCGCGCCGAAATCGATCCACGTCGCGCGCACGTAAGACGCGCTTTCCAGGCGCAGACGGTAGTGATCGCCTTCGATGGACAGGGTGGCCTTCAGCTTCTGCCGCGGCAACACCTGGTCCTTGGCTTCGACGAATCCGACGATCTGGCGGGCACTGACCGCCCCGTTCTGCAGCAGCTCGAACACGGCCACCGTGCGCTTCGGATCGGCACCGGCCAGCAGCTCGGCATCGCGGAAATCACCAATCGAGGTGACGCCCGCCGCCGTCAACGTCACCGCGTCCTCGCGACGACGCAGCACCTTGCCATCCACATCCATCACCCGCAGCCGCCAGCGTGCATCTCCGGCAGCGCCATCATTGATCAGGCGCACCCGCGTACTGCCCTCGTCACGCAATGCCGCCAGCGTGGCCGGCGCGAAGAAGCGCCGCGCGGCAAAGTGCAATGCCTTCCAGCGACCGAAGTAGTCCACGCTGGACCATGAAGCACCCGGCCAGACGTCGTTGAGCTGCCAGTACAGCGAGCCCATGGTGTACGGCCGCGAAGCGCGATGGTGCAACGCGGCCAGCGCGATGCCATCGGCCTGCATCACCTGGCTGAGGTAGACGAAGTCCTCGAAGTCCTTCGGCGTGCCGTAGCCCAGTTCGATGTAGTGCAGCAGGCGGCTGTTGCCCTCGCCGGCCATGAATTTCTGGTGCGCGCGGATCACCGGGCTGTCGATGCGCTGCTCGGCGCGGGTGGCGATCTGGTCAACGGTGGCCACCGACGGCCATGCCTGCAGGCCGTACTCGGACATGAAGCGCGGCGTCTCGCGCAGGTAAGCCTGCACCGGCAGCGCCGGATTACCCCAGACCTGCCAGTAGTGCTTGTCGCCACGGGTAGAGTCGTTCGCCTTTTCGCCCAGGTCGTTACTGGGCGAGCTGGACCAGTACGGCACGCCCAGTCCCTCCTCACCCACCACCCGGCGCAGGTCATTGCCGAACAGGTCGACATAGCCCTGCCAGACCTTCGCTGCAAACGCCGGGTCGGCCGCCTTCAGGTCGCGGCCGTGGCCCCAGTCCTTCCAGGCGGTTTCTTCCTCGTTATTGCCACACCACAGCACGATGCTGGGGTGATGGCGCAGCCGGCGCACATTGTCGCGTGCCTCGGCCACCACGCTGGCACGGAAGGCCGGATCGTAGCCCGGCTGCATGCCACCACCGAACATGAAGTCCTGCCAGACCAGCAGGCCCAGTTCGTCGGCGATGTCGAAGAAGGCATCGTCCTCGTAGTAGCCGCCCCCCCAGTTGCGCAGCATGTTCATGTTGGCGTCGCGTGCGGCGGTCAGCACCTGGCGCAGGCGCGCGGCGTCGACCCGTGCGGGGAAGGCATCGAACGGAATGACGTTGGCGCCCTTTGCGAAGATCTCCACGCCGTTGATGACGAAAGCGAAGCCCTGCCCGCCCTTGCCGTCTTGCTCGCGGCGCAGTTCAACCGTGCGCAGGCCGATGCGCTGCTCGCGCACCAGCGCTGCATCGGCGCCACCGTCCAGGCGGGCCTGCACGGTGTAGCGGTCCTGTGCACCGTGGCCGACCGGCCACCAGCGCTGCGGCTTGACCAGTTCGACCGGTACTTCGACGGCGTTCTGGCCGGGCTTCAGCAGCACCGTGCGCTGCACCTGGGCCACGATGCGACCCTGCGGATCGCGCACATCGACATTCACCACCGCAGAACCGGCCGCCGCGCCCTGCTCCATCTCCAGCAGCACGGCCAGCTTCGCCTGCTCCGCGCTCAATGCATCGGTACGCACGGCAAGATCGATCAGGCGGTGCGCATCCCAGGCCTGCAGGTCGACCCCGCGCCACACGCCGGCGGTGACATAGCGCGGGCCCCAGTCCCAGCCGAAGTGATAGGCCGGCTTGCGCGCGAAGTTGCCGACCATCGCGTCCTTGGGCTCATCGCCATAGGGCGAAGGATAGTTGCCGGCGATCTTGTGCGGCATCGCCTGCACACCCGGCAACAGCGTGCGGATTGGTGAACGGAACACGATCTGCAGTTCATTGCCATTCGCGCGCAGGCGCCCGTCCACGCGCGCACGCCAGGTGCGGTGCGCGTTGTCCGCGCGCAGCAGCCGCCTGCCGTTGAGGCTGACTTCGGCATAGGTATCCAGCCCATCGAAGCGCAGCTCGGCATTGGGCTTGGTCAGTGTCGCCGCATCCACGTCGAAGCGGGCGCGGTACTCCCAGGCAGCCAGCCCGATCCATTGCAGCTCTGCCTCAGGCGCACCGACGTACGGATCGCGGATCAGCGCATGGGCGAGCAGGTCGGTGTGCACGCTGCCCGGCACCTTCGCCGCACGCCACTGCTGCAGGCCCGGGTGGGCGGCGCCCTGCGCATCGCCGGGCAGCATGCGGAATTCCCATCGCGCCTGCAGCGGGGCTGCAGTTGCCGGGAAGGCGGAGACTGCGATCAGCAGCAGGAGCAGACGGACAACGAGGGAAAGACGATGCACGCGGAGCTCCTGTTTTTCCGCCGGGCGTCGCCCGGCGCTACCGATTCCGGATTGCCAGGCATGGCCTGGCAATACTGCCTTCGAACGATCTTCAGCGCAGCACGTTCAACACTTCGTAGCACGCGCCCATGGTGTGGTAATCCACCTTGCCGGCCGGGCTCTTCTCGTCGCTGTACTTGCGGTTGTCGGCATCAAGGATGCGGAACCAGGCACCGTACTGGTGGTCGACGAAGTACTCCCACGAGTACGCCCAGATGCGTTCGTACCACTGCCAGTAGCGGTCATCACCGGTGCGCTTGGCCATCAGTGCGGCGGTGGCCAGCGTTTCGGCCTGCACCCAGAAATACTTGTCGTCGTCGCAGACGAAGCTGTCGCCACCGATCGGCGCACCGTCCATGCCCGGCTGTCGGCGCGTTTCGGGTGCGAAACCGTAGTACAAGCCACCGCGCGCTTCGTCCCAGCTGCGCGCCACGGCCACATCGAACAGGTGCTGCGCGGTCGGCACCAGCCAGTCGGCCTGCACGTGGCGATCGAGGATCAGCAACAGCTTGGCCCACTCGGTCTGGTGCCCCGGTTGGAAGCCCCACGGGCGGAACAGGTGCTTGGGGTCGTCCAGGTTGTAGTCCCAGTCGATCTCCCAGTTCTCATCGTAGTGCTCCCAGACCAGCCCGCCGGCCTTGGCCGCCTGGCGGCGGGTCATGTTGTCGGCCAGCTGCAGCGCACGCTCGACATAGCGCTGCTCACCACTGGCCTCGAACGCCGCCAGCATCGCCTCGCACATGTGCATGTTGGCGTTCTGGCCGCGATAGCCGGTGAAGTTCCACTGGCCGTCGGCCTCGTCCTTGTACAGGCCGTGCTGTGGCTCCCAGAAGCGCGCTTCCAGCAGCTGCCAGGTTTCGTCCATCCACACACGCGCCTGTTCGATACCGGCCTTCAGCGCGCAACTGTAGGCCAGCAGCACGAACGCCACGCCGTAGCAGTGGTTCATGTCGTCCTCGACCTTGCCATCACGCAGGGTCCAGGCGTAGCCACCGGTAGCCGGGTTGCGGTGCACCTCGCGCAGGTAGCGCACGCCGTGCTCGACCGCCTCGCGGTACTCGGCATTGCCGAATTCGCGGTAGGCCATCGCGTAGTTGAAGACGAAGCGCGTGCTGCTCACCAGGTGCCGGTGGCTGGCATCGTAGACGCTGCCGTCATCCCGGAAGTAGTGGAAGAAGCCGCCGTCCGGATCGATGCAGCGCGGATGGTAGAACGCCATGGTATCGGCGATGTGCGCGCGCAGGAACGCGGGCGAACGGAAATCGGGCGAGGTGCTCATGCGGTAATGTCCTGTGCCTGCAGCAGCTGCTGCACTTCATCGAGCGAGGGCATTGCGGCGAACGCGCCCTTGCGGGTAACAGCCAGCGCCCCCACGGCGGCGCCGAAACGCAGCGTGGCGGTGATCGCCTCCGGGTCCTGGCAGAACGCAGCGAAACCAGCGCCCGCCCCACCGCGCTCCAGCAGGCCGACCAGCACGCCACCGACGAAGGCATCGCCAGCAGCCGTGGTGTCGACCGTGGCCACGCGGAAACTGGTGACCGTGCCGTGGTTGTCGCGGGTATACCAATGCAGTGTGGCCGCACCGTCGGTGACGATCACCCAGCGCGCCTGCGCGGCCAGCAGGCGCCGCAGCACCGTCGCCTCGCCGTCATTGCCCAGCGGCGCGGCCAGGTAGTCCAGCTCCTCGCGCGACAGCTTCACCAGATCGGCGCGTTCCAGCGCCTGCCACAGGCGCGGCGTCGGATCCTCGTTCGCCGGCCACAGCGCGGGCCGCAGGTTGAGGTCCAGGCTGACCACTGCGCCGGCCGCACGTGCACGGTCCATGCCGGCAAAGGTCGCCTCGGCGATGCCCGGCTCGGTCAGGCTGTTGGAGCAGACGTGGAAGCACTGCGCGCTGTCGAGGCAGGCGGCCTGGAAATCGCTGTCACGGAACAGCAGGTCGGCCGCCGGCGGGCGGTAGAAGCTGAAGCTGCGCTCGCCACTGGCGTCGAGGGCGACGAAGGCCAGCGCGGTCTTCGCCGCATCGGTACGCACGATGTAATCCGTGCCCACGCCGTGCTCGACCAGGCTGTCGGCCAGGAAGTCACCGAACATGTCACGGCCGAGCATGCCGACGAACTGGGTCTTCGCGCCCAGCCGCGCAGCGGCCACGGCAACGTTGGCCGGCGCACCGCCGGCGTACTGCAGGAACGCCCGCGGCGTATCGGCCGAGGCCGGCGGCTGCGCTAGTAGATCGATCAAAATTTCGCCGAAGCAAACGATGGAACCCATTCCGGACTCAGCCTCCCTGCGTTGCGGAAGCCGGCGTACGTGCGCCGACCAGTCCGTAGAAAATGATGTAGCCGTAGCACAGCAGCGGCAGGATGAAGCTGGCCTGCACACCGATGTGGTCGGCCAGCACACCCTGCAGGTACGGCACCACCGCACCGCCGACGATGGCCATGATCAGCAGGCTGGAACCCTTGTTGGTCAGCGGGCCCAGGCGCTCGATGCTCAGCGCGAAGATGGTCGGGAACATGATCGAGTTGAACAGGCCGATCGCCACCACCGAGTACAGCGCGATGTTGCCGGAGGTCAGCATGGTCGTGACCAGCAGCCCCACGTTGACCAGCGCGAAGATCGCCAGCAGGCGGCTGGGCGAGAAGCGCGCCAGCAGCGCCGAGCCGGCGAAGCGGCCGATCATCGCCATCGTCCAGTAGGCCGACACGTAACGCGTGGCTTCCTGCTCGCTGAAGCCGCCGATGTTGGGCATCGACAGGTAGTTGACCAGGAAGCTGCCGATCGAAACTTCGGCACCGACGTAGAAGAAGATGCCCAGCACACCCAGCAGCAGGTGGCGCTTGCGCAGCGCATCCAGGTAGCTGTGGTGGTGGCCCTTGTCGGCCTGCTCGGTGGCGTCGCTCAGTGCCGGCAGGCGGAACAGGTATACGAACAGCGCCAGCAGCACCAGCGCAACGGCCAGCCCCACGTACGGGCCCTGCACGGCCTGCGCCTCGGCGGCACGGTAGGCCAGCTGTTCGGCGGCCGGCAGTGCCGCGATGTCATCGGCACTCTTCACCGTGTTGGACAGGATCAGCATGCCGCCGAAGATCGGGGCGATGGCCGTGCCCAGCGAGTTCAGTGCCTGCGCCAGGGTCAGGCGACTGGAGCTGGTCTGCTCCGGGCCCAGCAGCGCGACGTAGGGGTTCGCAGCAACCTGCAGCACGGTGATGCCGGTGGCCAGAACGAACAGTGCGCCCAGGAAGGCGCCATACACGCGCAGCTCGGCCGCCGGCCAGAAGCCCAGCGCGCCGATACCGGCAATCACCAGGCCGGCCACGATGCCCTTCTTGTAACCCAGCGCCGCCACCAGCCGACCCGCCGGCAGCGACATCAGGAAATAGGTGCCGAAGAAGGTGAACTGCACCAGCATCGCCTTGGCGTAGTTCAGCTCGAACACCGCCTTCAGGTGCGGGATCAGGATGTCATTGAGGCAGGTCAGGAAGCCCCACATGAAGAAGATCGTGGTGACCACGGCCAGCGCCTTGCCGTTGGTGACGGCAGGTGCGTTGCCCGAAGATCCCGTTGGACGGGGCGTTGCGGAGATCGGCATGCGGTACGCGCCTCGATGCGCGGAAGGTCGTTGTTGCGTGGAAGGGGTGTATGGAATAAATCAGTTCGGTCGTGCGGCACTGCTTTCGCGGATGCGCAACTGCACCGGCGCGACCGTGCGCCGTGGCGGCGCGTCCGGTTCGTCCAGTCGTTGCAGCAGCAGCGCCGCAGCTTGCCGGCCCCGCTCGCGCGGATCGGCGGTGAGCGTGGTCAACGGCGGCACCGCCACCGCAGCCTCGGAAATATCGTCGAAGCCGGTAACGGCAAAGTCACCTCCCGGACGGATGCCCCGTGAATTCAAGCCCAGCATCAGGCCCAGCGCGACGGTGTCGTTGTAGCAGACCGCCGCACTCGGCCGATGGCCATCGGCAAACAGCTCATCGGTGCGCGCAGCGGCTTCCAGACGGTTCGGCGCCGACTCGATCATCCAGCCCGGCGGCAGCGACAGACCGGCCTCGGCCAGCGCCTGCTGGAAACCGGCACGGCGCTGGTGGCACGAGCTCGATGCAGCGTGGCCGCCGAAGAAGGCGATCTGGCGATGGCCGCGCTCGATCAGGTGACGCGTGGCCAGATAGGCGCCGTGCTGGTTGTCCAGGGTCAGGAAGTCCCAGTCGGCCCCTTCCAGTTCGCGGTTGAACAGCAGCACGTTGGCATTGGCACCCAGTGCCTGTCGCAACTGCACGGTATCGCTGCCCTCGGCCGGCGACAGGATCAGGCCGGCCGGGGTGTGCTCCATCAACGTGGACAGCACCGCCTGCTGGCGCTCCGGCGATTCGCCAGTGCTGCCGAGCAGGGTCACGTAGCCGCGTCCGCCCAGCGCCTCGTCCACGCCGGACGCGAATTCGGCGAAGAACGGGTTGGAAAGATCGTTGATCACCAGCGCGATGCTCGACGAGGTACGCCGGCGCAGGTTGGCGGCAGCGCGGTTGTAGACATAGCGCTGCCGGCGCAGCTCGGCCTCGACCTTGGCACGGGTATCGACGTTGACCAGCGGGCTGCCGCGCAACACCAGCGACACGGTCGCCCGTGACACGCCGATGGCACGCGCGATGTCGGTCACCGTCACTGCCTTGCCGGCGCGCTTGCTGGGACTGCTGCCGTTGTCGTTCATCGTCTTCCCGGACTCCGCTGGAGGCTCAAGCCTAATGGATCAGGGCCGTGTCGTGCCGTGCCGTTCGCTGGGTCACCGCGAACGGCACAGTCCGGCTCAGCGCAGCTGGCTGCCCGGTGCCGCGCACCAGGACACCGGCAGGTCCTTCACCGCCGTACCCCAGCCCTGCTCCGGCGCCTTCGCGTCAAGCGCGAACTGCAGGCGCGGGCCCTGCTGCAGCTGGTTCCAGTCCAGCCAGACCGGCGCATGCGCCTGGCCATCGACCTGCACGCCCTGAACGTACTGCAGGCGGCGGCCATCGGCACCCGGCGCGTCGATGCGCAGCGTCCGGCCATTGCCCATGTCCAGTTCCACCTTGCTGAAGCGCGGGGTGTGCAGCAGGAACTGGCCGCTGCCCGGCACCGCCGGATACACGCCGATGGCGCTGAAGAGATACCAGGCCGACATCGTGCCGAGGTCGTCGTTGCCGGTCACGCCATTGGGCGCATTGGTGAACAGCTGCTGCGCGGCACGCACCACGGCCGCGGTCTTCCACGGCTGGCCGATCAGCGTGTACAGCCACGGCGAGTGCAGGTCAGGCTCGTTGTTCGGGTTGTAGCGGAACTGGTTGTAGTAGCTGTACGGCCCGACCACCCACTCCTTGCGGGCGGCATTGAGCGGATCGGCCTGCAGCGCGTCCATGGCGAAGAACGCGTCGAGGCGGCGGCCGGCCTGTTCGCGGCCCTGCATCGCTTCGACCAGCCCCGGCACGTCCTGCTGCGCCAGCCACTGGTACTGCCACGCCGTGCCTTCATGGAAACCGTGGTGCGAACGCGGGCTGTAGTGGCCATCGGCCGGGGTGTACCACTGGCCATCCTCGGTGCGCGGGCGCGGGAAACCGGTGAAGCCTGTCTCGGCGTCGCGCACCTGCGGGTCCCACACCTTGCGCCAGTTGCGGCCGCGCTCACGCAGCGTCGCCGCGTCCTGCGCATGGCCGAGGCCATCGGCCATCTGCGAAAGCGCACAGTCGGCCAGTGCGTATTCCAGCGTTGCCGAACCGCCGTGGTGCGGATCGACGTCCATGCCCTTGGACGGGAACGCGCGGTCGTAGACCACATAGCCCTTGTCCAGGTACGTCGGGTTGCCGGAACGGCCGGCCATGCGTGAGTTCAGCGGCGGCGTGCCGAAGGCATTGCGGCGCAGCGCATCCCAGGCCTGCGATTCACGGCCCTTGAGCGCACCGAAGCGCCACAGGTCGACCATGAACGGGGTGACCGGATCGCCGGTCATGATGTTTGTCTCGAAGTTGGCATAGCCCCAGCGCGGCAGCCAGCCGCCCTGCTCGTCGATCGCCAGCAGGGTACGGCCGATGTCGCGCGCCACGTCCGGGCGGGTCAGTGCCAGCCACTGGTTCTGCGCGCGGTAGGTATCCCACAGCGAGAAGTACTCGTAGTAGGTCCAGCCATCGGCACGGTGGATGCCATCGTCATAGCCGCGGTAGCGGCCGTCGGCGTCGTTGCCGGTCATCGGCTGCAGCAGCGCGTGGTAGACCGCGCTGTAGAACACAGCGCGGTCGTCGGCGGTGCCGCCCTGCACGCGCACCCGGCCCAGCTGCTCGCGCCACGACTGCTGGGACAGCGCCCGCATCCGGTCGAAACCGAGCAGCGCGCCGCCCTGCATGCCTTCCGCGCGCAGGTTGGTACGCGCGCCTTCGGCATCCACATGCGATATCGCGCTGATCGCCGTTACCGACTGGCCCTTGGCGAGGTCGAAGCTGAGCCAGGCACCATTCGGCTTCTGTTCGCCTTCCATGCTGTGGCGCGCACCCGGCAGGCCGCCGCCCTCGCCCCAGGTGCCATGCGCCTTGAACGGGCGGTCGAACTCGATGCGGAACCAGGTGGTGTACTGATGGCCGCCGCAGAAACTCTTGGTGACCAGCTTGCCCTCGACCACGCGGTCGCCGACCACATCGACCACGCTGCCGATCACCGAATGGCGCTCATTGGCCTGGCCAACATTGACCAGCACGTGGCCCTCGCCCTGGCGCTGGCTGAAGGTGTAGCGCTCGGCCGCGGCACGTGTACGCGCGGTGGCCTCGGCATCGATGCCGCCGTAGCTGGTCAGGCGCACCTTGTAATAGCCGGCCTGGCCGATCTCGCCGTCATGCGTGTACGAAGCGGCATAGGTCTTGTGGTTGAAGTTCTTGGCATCAGCAGTATCGAAATCGCCGCCCGGACCGATGCTGCCGGTGACCGGCAGGATCGACACCTGCCCGCCCTGCTCCCAGCAACCGGCGCCGGAGATGAAGGAGTGGCCGAAACCGCGGATCTTCTCGTCGTCGTAGCGCCAGCCCGAATAGTGGCTGCCGATCGGGCTGACCTGGATCAGGCCGAACGGTGCCGATGCGCCGGGGAAGGTATTGCCGTCGTCCTTGCTGCCGATGAAGGTGTTGACCTCGCGCTCCAGCGCCGCCGGTGCGGCCTGCAGCAGCATCGGCATGGCCGAAAGCGCCAGCAGACAGGCCAGGCGCGCCAGCGGGCGGGAGGACAATGGGACGGCGGGAGCGGACGGCACTGGACGCATGTCGGGTTCCTGTAGTCAATGACGCGGAGGCAGACGGCCGGGGCCGTCCGGCACCGTTCCGCTGAGCCCTGCCCTGACCCGCAGAGAGCTCCCCCTGGAATGACGCCCGACCCACCAGACCGTGGATTTAGATCGATTCAAGTAGAGCATGCGGATTCAGCCGAATGCATTCTGCGGCGCAGCATGAGAGGGGGTGTTCGGCAGGGCTGCGCCCTGCACCTGCTACAAGCTGGAGCAACAGCAACAGCAACAGCAGAAGCTGGTTTCCTGCGGGGAGTCGGGGTGGGTCCGGTTGCGGGGGACGCCGTAAACCCGTCCCTGGGGGCTTGGCCGCGGCATCCATGCCGCGGACACCCCCGCAACCGGACCCACCCCGCCTTCGACAGATTTCCGCGATCTGTGGATCCATGCCATGCGTGGATGAATCTCTGTCGGATATCGAAATCGATTGGGGTCAGATCCGTTTTCCAAAGGAAAACGGATCTGGCCCCAGGACCCCATGTCGTTCCAGGATCAATCCAACCGTCACCGGGAAACTGTCGAAGGCGGGGCGGTGTCGGATTGCGGGGTGTCCGCGGCATGGATGCCGCGGCCAAGCCCCCATGGACGGGTTTACGGCGTCCCCGCAATCCGACACCGCCCCGCCCAACCCACAGAAAACCGGAGCCGTTCTGGCTTTGGCTTTGGCCTTGGCGTCGAGCAGGTGCAGGGCGCAGCCCTGCCGACCCACCCTCCCCTGCGCACGAAAACGATTTCACTGTTTTCAGCAAACCGTCATCCCTTCGCCACGCCAGTACCATATTGCGGAGCAGCATGCGCCCACGGGCGACCCATGCTAAAAAACGCCCGCCCATCGCTTAGATCGATCCAAGACGACATTGCGATGGCCGGGAGTTGGGGGAGCGGCAACAGGACGTACCAGGCCACGCGTACGGTGCAACTGCCACTGCATGGCGATAGCGACAATGTCACTTCAAATTAGATCGATTCAAGTTGTCCGTGCCACGTCACCGGATCAATCCAGGAGAGAGGGAGAGATGGGAATGAAGCATTCAACACGTACGCATGGCCAGGACGCATTGTCGCTGGCCGTCGCGCTGGCCTTGGCCGCCGCCGTCGTTCCGGCCGGCGCCGCCGCGCAGCAGGCAACCACCAGCGCCTCGCAGGAAGCCACCAACCTGGACAGCGTCCAGGTCACCGGCTACCGCTACGCCATCGAAAAGAGCCTTGAGCAGAAGCGCGACGCCAACGCCGTTGTCGAAGTGATCACCGCCGAGGACGTCGGCAAGTTCCCCGACAAGAACGTGGCCGACGCACTGCAGCGCGTGCCCGGCGTGGTCATCACCCGCAGCGGTGGTGAAGGCAAGAGTGTCAGCGTGCGCGGCCTTGCGCCGGACCTGACCCTGACCCAGTTGAATGGCAACTACGTGGCCACGTCGGAAACCAACGACGAAGCCACCCGCTCGTTCAACTACACCCTGCTGCCGTCGAACATGCTGTCCAGCGCCGAGCTGTTCAAGTCGCCGGAAGCACGCATCGACGAAGGCGGCATCGGCGGTACGGTCATCCTGCACACCCGCCGTCCGCTGGACATGGAGTCCAACTCGGGCTTCGTCACGCTTGAGGGCACCTCCTCCGATACCCACCACGATATCGACCCGCAGGCCTCGGCCCTGTATTCCTGGCACAGCAAGGATGAGCGTTTCGGCGTGCTGGTCGGCGTGACGCAGCAGAAGCGCACGACCCGTACCATGGAAGCCAGCACCGAGGACTACCAGTGGTACGGCGCCGGCAAGGCACGCGACGCCTATGGCAACGTGCAGCAGCAGGACGGCATCCACTACTGGTGGGGCAAGTCCGGCTTCAACAACCAGACCGGCGGCAACTACAGCGACTTCTTCATGCCGACCTCGGTCAACTTCGCCGTGAAGGAAGAAAAGCGCGAGCGCAAGGGCGGCCAGCTGACCTTCCAGTTCAAGCCGGTCGACAACGTCACGATGACCGCCAACTACTTCCGCTTCGAGCTGCAGGGTGACTACACCCAGAACATGCTGAAGATTCCGGAATGGAGCATGGCCCGCTTCAACGGCGATGGAAACTGGGCCGGCGGCCGCCTGCTCAACGGCCTGGATTTCGACCCCAGCGGCAACACCGTCACCGGTGCCCAGTTCGAAAAGCTGGCCGGAAAGACCTACTACTGCAGCGAAGACCAGGCCAAGGCCGCCGGCCTCAAGCCCGGCGGCTGGGGCCCGGACGACTGCACGATTCCGACACCGCAGCTGACCGGTGGCTACAGCAAGGAAAAGGCGCTGTCGCAGACCGCCGACCTGACCATCGACTGGGACATCAGCCCGCTGTGGAAGGCCTCGTTCACCGGTGGCCGCACCTGGTCTGAAGGTGGTCCGTCGATGAACTTCCGCATGTCGGCCAAGCCGCGCCGCAAGGTCGGCAACGACTACCTGTCCGGTAACCAGTACAGCGCATGGGACCTGACCGGCACGCCGTCTGCCACCTTCTCGCCCGACCTGCAGCAGCAGTTGATGAACGGCATCGCCGAAGTCGACACCGGCTCGACCGATTCGTCGTGGAAGCGCACCGAGGTCAAGCAGAACTACTTCCAGGCCGACGTGACCAAGCTGTTCGAGTCCGGTTGGCTGGATTCGATCCAGTTCGGTGCCAAGTACCGTGATGGCAAGGTCCACCGCAACACCGGCAACACCTACTGGGTATGCCCGGGCCGTGACCCGGCCGACTATGACAACAGCCGCTACCAGAGTGGCTGCGATCCGACTGCCGGCGATGCGCAGCCCGGCTTCTTCCTGTCGAACCCGATCAGCAACATTGCCGGTGGCTTCAATGCCAACGTGTTCCCGGGCATCAACTACCCGGCGTACATCGACTATCTGAACAAGACCTACGGTGGTTCGCACAACCGTACCGAGGAAGACTTCGTCTACAACGTCAACGAGAAGATCTACTCCGGCTACTTCCAGGCCAACTTCCGCACCGAGCGCCTGCGCGGCAATGTCGGCGTGCGTGTGGTGCGCACCAAGCAGTTCGCGCAGTCTTCCGACTCGATCGAGAAGTTCAACGACTACTTCCTGGACAACGCGTCCGGCGCGCCGATGGCGTGCACCGATCCCGCCGCTGCGGCCTACCCGACCTACAGCTGCGAGAGCGGCTTCGTGCGCCTGCCGCATGACCTGGCGCAGAGCAAGACCTACAGCCTGATCGGCGTGGACCGCACCTACACCGACGTGCTGCCGAGTTTCAACATTGCATGGGACATCACCGACACGCTGGTGCTGCGTGGTGCCGCATCGAAGGTGATCGCCCGCCCTGGCTACACCGACATCGCAGCACCGGGCGCACTGAGCTACTACAGCGAGGAGTACGTCAATGATCGCCGCGTTGCCGGTGGCGCATCGACCGCAGGCTGGGTCGGCCAGGGCAGCAACAAGCAGCTGGAGCCGTTCAAGGCCACCCAGTTCGACCTGGGCCTGGAGTGGTACTTCCAGCCGGGCGCGGTCGCCGGCGTCAGCCTGT
Organism: Stenotrophomonas sp. YJH_SMC_64; assembly: GCF_059371375.1. Lineage (NCBI taxonomy): Bacteria > Pseudomonadati > Pseudomonadota > Gammaproteobacteria > Lysobacterales > Lysobacteraceae > Stenotrophomonas > Stenotrophomonas sp. YJH_SMC_64. Next base: position 91,302 of record NZ_JCAFUN010000010.1, read on the forward strand.
TCCGCAAGAACGTGGACAACTTCACCCTGCCGGTGGTGCGCGACACGCCCATGGTCATCAACGGTGAAGCGGTGAACGTGCAGCGCTACGAGACCCAGGCCAATGGCCGCGATGGTGTGTCGCAGGGCGTCGAGCTGTATGGCCAGTACACCTTCGATTTCGGCTTCGGCGTGCAGGCCAACTACACCTACAACGACACCAACCTGGCTTCCATTGTTCTGGACGGGCAGGAAATCGGCTCCTCGCCGCTGGTCGGCAGCGCCAAGAACCAGGCCAACGTGACGGTCTTCTACGAGAACGAGAAGTTCCTCGCGCGCGCCTCGTTCAACCGTCGCGGCCAGGTGGTCGGTGGGCTCAACAATGGCCTCACCGTCTACACCGAGCCGTATGACCAGCTGGACCTGAACGTGGCCTACAACCTGACTCCGGACTGGACCCTGACCGCCTCGGTGATCAATGCCACCAAGTCCGAGCAGCGCGTGCACCTGGGAAGCGACACCAAGGCACGCCTGGTCTCCAATACCTATGCAGGCCGCCAGCTGTACTTCGGCGCTACCTGGAAGTTCTAAGGCAACACCGGGTTGCCCGGGCGTGCCCCGGTGCAACCCACGCCCCGCCCTGGCGGGGACGTTCCTCCACGGCAGCCGCGCTGGTACAGGTGGCTGCCGTTTTTTCTTGTCGGCGCTTGCCTTTCGTTCAGCCCGGCGCTTGACCCTGCCATCGTTGGAAGGTGCACACTGACTCCACCCCAAGAGCACCGAAGGAGCTACAGATGGAATTCCATGTCGATGGCATGACCTGCGGCGGCTGCGCGCGCAGCGTGACCCGTGCGATCCAGCAGATCGATCCCAACGCCAGCGTGGTCGCCGACCCGCCGACCGGCCTGGTCAAGGTGCAGACCACCGCATCGCAGGAAGACGTCTTCGCCGCAGTGAACGACGCCGGCTTCCCGCCACGTACTGCCTGATCCCCTGCCCCCGTCTCACACAGAAAAGCCCGCCCGGTGCTGCTGCACCCGGCGGGCTTTTTCATGCATGCGATATCGAGTCAATGCTTGTGCGTACGCCGCCGCACCGCACCGGTCTTCGCGGTATCGACCGGCACCGGCGTCTGATCATCCTCACCCAGCCGCTGCAGGATCGGGCACTCCGGCCGCTCGTCGCCCGCACAACAACTGATCAGCGATTTCAGCGTGTCGGCCATCTGCCGCATGTGCTCGATGCGCTGTTCCAGATCGGCAATGTGCTGTTCGGCCAGGTGCTTCACGTCGGCGCTGTGCCGCGAGGTGTCATTCCAGAGGCCCAGAAGATCAGTGATCTCGGCCACCTGGAAGCCGAGATCGCGCGCGCGGCGAATGAAGCGCAGACGGTGGATGTCCGCCTGCGAATACGCCCGGTAGCCCGACTCGGTTCTATCAGCGGCGGGAATCAGACCGATCTGTTCGTAGTAGCGGATCATCTTCGCCGACACGCTGGAGGCCTTGGCAGCTTCACCGATGTTCATACGGATCTCCTTCAATGGGTCGCTGCGGCGGCATCCGCCATCGGTGGCTGGAAACGGCGCAGGCGCAGCGCGTTGCCCAGTACGAACACGCTGGACAGTGCCATTGCACCGGCCGCGAACACCGGTGACAGCAGCACGCCCCAGACCGGGTACAGCACGCCGGCGGCCACCGGAATCAACGCGGTGTTGTAGGCGAAGGCCCAGAACAGGTTCTGCCGGATGTTGCCCAGCGTCGCCTTCGACAGCGCGATGGCATTCGGCACGCCCTGCAGGTTGCCCGACATCAGCACCACATCGGCCGATTCCACTGCGATATCCGTGCCGGTCCCGATGGCCAGGCCGACATCGGCTTCAGCCAGTGCCGGCGCATCGTTGATGCCGTCGCCGACGAAGGCGACATGGCCATGCGTGGCCTTCAAGCGGCGCACCGCCTTGACCTTGCCTTCCGGCAGCACCTCGGCCACCACTTCGTCGATGCCGAGCTGGCGCGCGATTGCCTGCGCGGTACCAGCATTGTCACCGGTGATCATCGCCACCTTAAGGCCAAGCTGATGCAGTGCCGCGATTGCGGCCGGCGTGCTCGGCTTGATCGGATCGGATACCGCGATGATTGCGGCCAGGCGGCCGTCGATGGCGGCATACAGCGGCGACTTGCCCTGGGTGCCCAGTTCTGCCGCCAGCGTCGCAAACAAAGTGATGTCCACGCCCAGGTCGCGCATGAAGCGATCGGCACCGACCTCCACCCGCGCGCCATCAACGTTGGCACGCACGCCCATGCCGGTGACCGATTCGAAATCGACCATCGACGGCAGCGCGATGCCCTGCTCGGTGGCTGCATCGACGATGGCGCGGGCAATCGGATGCTCAGAGCGCGACTCCACTGCGGCAACCGCCGCCAGCACGGTGCTGCGATTGAAACCGTCCGTGATCTCGAAGTCGGTCAGGCGCGGGCGGCCTTCGGTCAGCGTGCCGGTCTTGTCCACCGCCACCACCTTCGCGTCCTTCAGCAGCTGCAGTGCTTCGCCCTTGCGGAACAGCACGCCCATTTCGGCGCCGCGGCCGGTCCCGACCATGATCGAGGTCGGCGTGGCCAGCCCCATCGCGCACGGGCAGGCAATGATCAGCACCGCTACCGCGTTGACCAGCGCGAAGCTCAGGGCTGGCGACGGGCCGAAGATCAGCCAGACTGCGAAGGTCGCCAGCGCGGCCAGCATCACCGCCGGCACGAACCACAGCGTGACCTTGTCGACCACCGCCTGGATCGGCAGCTTCGAGCCCTGCGCCTGTTCGACCATGCGGATGATCTGCGCCAGCATGGTCTGCGCGCCCACCGCCGTGGCACGTACCGTCAGTGCGCCCTTCTGGTTGACCGTACCGCCCACCACGCTGCTGCCCGACTGCTTCTCGACCGGGATCGGCTCGCCGCTGATCATCGATTCGTCGATGTAGCTGCGGCCTTCAACCACCTCGCCATCGACCGGCACGCGCTCGCCCGGCCGCACTTCCACCATGTCGCCGCTCTGCACTTCATTGACCGGGATGTCGACGGTGCGGCCGTCACGGATCACATGGGCGACCTTGGCCTGCAGGTTGACCAGACGCTTGATCGCTTCGGAGGTACGGCCCTTGGCGCGGGCCTCGAGGAAGCGGCCGAGCAGGATCAGCGCGACGATGACTGCTGCCGCTTCGTAGTAGACGTTCACCGTGCCCGGCGGCAGCAGCCGCGGTGCAAAGGTCGCCACCACCGAGTAGCCAAACGCCGCGGCGGTGCCCACCGCCACCAGTGAATTCATGTCCGGCGCCAGCCGCAGCAGTGCCGGGAACCCCTTCTGGTAGAAACGGCGGCCGGGAATGGCCAGCACCAGGAGGGTCAGTACGAACTGCAGGTACCAGCTGGCCTGCATGCCGATGGTGGCCATCACCCATTCGTGCATGCCGGGAATCAGGTGCGAGCCCATCTCCAGCACGAACACCGGCAGCGCCAGCGCGGTCGCCACGATCAGGTCGCGCTTCAGTTCGGCGCGCTCGGCATCCTTCTTTTCAGCGGCTTCATCATCGGACTGCACACCGGCCTCGATCGGGCGGGCGGCGTAGCCGACCTTGTCGATGGCCGCAACCAAGGCGGCCGTATCAGCCACGCCGCGCACGGTCGCACGCTCCGTGGCCAGGTTCACGCTGGCCTGGCTCACGCCTGGCAACGCCAGCAGCGCGCGCTCCACGCGGCCCACGCAGGAGGCGCAGGTCATGCCTTCCACGGCCAGTTCAACGGTGGCGGGGGACACGTCGTAGCCCACCCGCTCCACCGCCTGGATCAACGCGGCACGATCGACCGGACCGGACGGGCGGATATCCGCGCGCTCGGTGGCCAGATTGACCGAAACACTGCCCACGCCTTCGACCCTGGACAGCGCCGCCTCGACCCGGCCGACACAGCTGGCGCAGGTCATTCCCTCGATGGGCAGGCTGATGGTGGCAGGGCTTGCGGGGGCTGCAGTGGCGCGGGGCATGCTCATGATCGGATTCCCGGGGTTCCTTCTGGATGCGGACAGGCTAAACCTTGCCATCGTGGGAAGGTCAAATCCAGCCACCCCGGGGGTTCATGATGGGGTTCATCCACGCATGGCGTGGAACTGCTGAGCGGACGGAGGCGCCAGGCGGATCAGGCCCGGCGCCCCCTGTGGGTCTGCTCAGAAGGTGAACACGTACTCCAACGCGAACTCGCGGCCGACCGCCCCCAGCAGGCGGGTCGGGGCGAAGTCGTAATCCAGCTTGTACGGGTCCTTGTGGTTCCAGCTGGCGGCGTTGAAGGCGTTGTTGACGTACACGTTTACCTTCGCGTGTTCGGTCACCTGGTAGCCCACGTTGAAGTTCCAGGTGATGAACGGCCCCACTCGACCGTAGTAGCGCGCCGTCTGCTGCCCGGCATTGGGGTTCGGGTTCGGCGAGCCGTCCGGACGTGTCGCCGGCTCCAGGCAGTTCAGCGACGGGCTGTCGCTGGGCACGTAGCCGTCGGCGAACGGCAGGCAGCCGCCGGGGTTGTCCAGGCGGTCGGTGCCCCAGTGGTAGCGCACGCCCGGCACCGAGCCCACGCGGTCGGCATAGACATTGGCATTCCAGTTGCCGCGCTGCCAGGCCAGGCTCGCGCGCAGCTTGCTGCGCAGGTCGCGGTCGCGGCGTTCCGGATTCGGATCGTTGGCGTAGCGCTGTTCCTTGGTCGAGATCTGGTTGGTGTAGTTCAGGCCCAGCTGGAAGCTGCCCCACTGCGCGGTTTCCAGGCGATAGCGTGCGGTCAGGTCGACACCACGCACTTCGCGGCTGGCCAGGTTGAACGGGCCGCGCTCGATCGACACCAGGCGGCCGCTGCTGTCACGGTTCACGCGGGCCAGGATGCCGGCGCAGTATTCGCCACCGGCCGGATTGGCCCATGGCGTGCCATCGATGTTCTTGCCGGTCAGGCAGCCGGCCTCGCTGGCCAGCACCTCATCGGCGCCGACGTCGACGATCATGTCTTCCAGCTTGATCGCCCAGTAGTCGGCACTGACCGACAGGTTCGGCATCACGTCCCAGACGAAACCGACCGTCCACGAATCACCGGTTTCCGAGCGCAGCAGCGGCGTGCCACGCCGGTTCACGTCGAAGGTGTACCAGACATCGGTGTTGCCCACGCCGCAGTTGTTGACCAGGTACGCGCCACTCTGGATGCAGCGCAGACGGTCATAGGTCTGCACTTCGGAGCTGCTCGGCTGGCCCAGCAGGTAATGCATGTCCGGCGCATGGAAGCTGGTGGCATAGGAGCCACGCACCAGCAACGATTCAACCGGGCGCCATTCCAGGCCGACGTTCCAGGTGGTTTCCTTCTGGCTGCCGATGTTCAGTGCTTCGCTGCTGTCGTCGGCCTTGTAGTTGCCATAGCGGTCATAGCGCGCGGCCGCAGTGGCGGTCACGCTGTCCAGCAGCGGAATCTTGAACTCGACGCCGGCCGAATAGCGGGTGCGCTCGCCGCCACCGCGATCGACGTTCTGCAGGTCGAAGTCGATGCCTGCGCGTGGGTCGGGGCTGAGGTGATAACCCTGCTGCGCGACTTCAGCCACCGCGGCGAACGAGATCGGGCCGGCCCAGCCCTGGAACAGTTCGCCGGTGATATCCGCCGAGGCCTGGTTGACCCAGGACGCCGCACGGTTCTTCGCCACCGTACCCATCTGCCAGTACTGGTCCGGCGTCAGCGGATTCCACCAGCGCGATTCGTTCAAGGCGTAGATCGCCTCGCCATCGGCCGTGGTGCCCAGCTTCGGGCCGAGGAAGTAGTCGTACGACTTCTGCTTGTCGACCACGTTCTGCCGTTCTTCCACGCGGTAGTACGAGCGCCCCACCGTGGCGCTCCAGTCGAAGCGGTCGGCGAGGCGGCCACGCAGGCCGGCGCTCCAGTCCCAGGACAGTTCGCGGTTGGTGTTGCGCAACGTATCCAGCCCGCCAACCTCATTCGGGGTGAACTGGCGCACGCCAAGAATCGGACGGTTGCGGTTGGCGTCCCAGTAGTAGCCGTTGTCATCGTCGATCAGCGACACGCCGGGCGGATTGGTGCCCCAGATCGCTTCGGAACGGTAGACCGCCAGATTGGTCCAGGCCTGCAGGTCGTTGCTGAAATCGAAGGTGGCATACAGGTTGCCGGACACGTTCTCGGCACCGCCGGTGAGCAGCCAGTTGGCGTAGTCGGCGCTCATGCCGCACAGGCGGCCGGTGTTGGTGATGGTGTTGGCGGCGTAGTTGTAGACCAGTCGATCGGCGGTGTAGTACTCACTGCCGAACTTCTCGCAGGTGCCGGTGGGCGGCGCCAGGCGCTGGCCCGTGGTCGGATCGATCAACGCCAGTCCGGCGGTAGGACGGAAGCCGACCTTGCGTTGTTCCATGTTCCAGGACGGGTACGGCGCATCATCGGCATCGTCCATCTGCGGGCGGTCACGGCCGAACAACGGATCGCGCTTGGTGTACTGCAACGCGTAGGTCACGCTCCAGTTGTCACCGGTCTTGCCGCCGGCCCAGGACAGGTCCCAGGTGTCGCGCCCACCCTCGGTGGAGGTGCCGCCACGCACGCGCACCTCGTCGCCGTCGTAGTTGGTCTTCAGGATGACGTTGACCACGCCGGCGATCGCATCCGAGCCATAGATGGCCGAGGCGCCACCGGTCAGCACTTCGATGCGCTCCACCGCCGCGGCCGGAATGTTGCCGTAGTTGGAGAAGTTGGTTTCACCGCCATAGGGCAGCGGGTAGTCGGCCACGCGACGGCCGTTGACCAGCAGCAGCGAGCGGTTCGGGCCCATCCCGCGCAGGTTCAGGCCGCTGGCATTAGGCGTGTGCGAGCCCCACTGCGAGGCAGCTTCAACAGTGCCGGTCGCTTCGGTGAGGGTCTTCAGCGCGTCGTACACGCTGACAAAGCCTTCCTTCTGGATCTGCGCGGCGGTGATCACGTTGACCGGCGCCGGGCCTTCGACGCTGGCGCGCTTGATGCGCGAGCCGGTGACGGTGACCGCGTCGAGATCCTTGGTGGATGAACTGGCGGCCTCCTGCGCGCTGGCAGCCAGGGGCAACAGGGCCAGGACCAGGGCCTGGGACAGCAGGTGACGACGCTTGCGGACGATCTGAGCCATGGGTGGTTGCTCTTCGAAAGTGTGGACGCACGGACGGGTGGTGGCGCGGCACTACGGCTGATCCGGGCACCTGGATCGGTTCAAGACCGTCCCGACACCCTCCCCTGTGGATCGATCCAAACTAAAGCACAGCTGAACCACACCGGGCATGCGGCGATGCAGCAATGCCCGGTGCAATGCCGCTATCGGCCGCAGGAATCAAGAACAATCAAAGGGTTGCGAAACATCGCTGAGAGAACAGCGCACACGTCAATGACATGATCGCGACAATCGCGCGCGGAACGGATTTGTCCGGCGCAAGCCAGCGTCCGGGGTCGGATCCCCTCGCAGAGGGCTCTGACCCGATTGCGTCGGGTGGGGTCAGAGCCCTTCTGCGAAGGGATCCGACCCCGGGCAGCTCTCAGCCGTCCAGCGCCTGTCGCAGCGCGGCCACGGTCGCGGTGGCGGTCTGGCTCCAGTCCGGGTCCAGCCCACGCAGGTCCGGGTTCTGGAACTGCATGGCCGAGCGCCGCAGGCCTTTGGCCGAGGCGTGCAGTTCGGTGCAGCCGCTGCGTCGTGCGACGGCGGCGACATTGGCCGGGCCCAGCCCGGCGCCGGCCATCACCGTGATACGTCCCGCCGCCTGGGTGACCAGGCCTGCCAGCACATCGGCACCGGCCTCGGCACTGACCTGGCCGCCCGAGGTCAGCACGCGCTGGCAACCCAGTTCGATCACCTGTTCCAGTGCCGCCGGCAGATCGCGGGCGGCATCGAAGGCGCGGTGGAAGGTCACCTGCAGCGGCCCGGCAGCCTGCACCAGTTCACGGCACAACGCCACGTCGATACCGCCCTGCACATCCAGCGCACCGATCACCACGCCATCGCAGCCGAGCGCGCGGCACTGCGCGATGTCACGCAGCATCAGTTCGGTTTCCAGCGCGTCGTAGTGGAAGTCGCCCGGGCGTGGCCGCACCAGCACGAACAGCGGAATCGACAGGCGTTCGCGCGCAAGCGCGATGGTGGCGAACGACGGCGTGGTGCCTCCCTCGGCCAGGTTGTCGAACAGCTCGATGCGGTCGGCGCCGCCGGCCTGGGCGGCCAGCGCCGAGGCCAGCGAGTTGCTGGCGATTTCCAGAGTGAGCCGGGTTTTCACGTCTGGGTGCTCGTGTAGATCGACGGCGAGTCGCGCAGGTCATCCTGGCGCTGCCCATCGCACACGGCGTAGACGAAGCCGCGATGCAACGCGTAGGCGCCCACCTCGCCCTGCTTGTTCATGGCCAGGAAGCACACCTGCAATGTCTTGCTCGCTTCGGGGCGCTTGCGCACCACGCGGTCGATGGCTTCACGGCAGGCCTGTGCCGGCGAGCGCCCCTGGCGCATCAGTTCGACCACCAGGAACGAAGCGGCGTTGCGGATCATCTCTTCACCCACGCCCGAAGCAGTGGCCGCCCCCACTTCGTTGTCGACATACAGGCCAGCACCGATGATCGGGCTGTCGCCGACCCGGCCGTGCAGCTTCCAGGCCATGCCGCTGGTGGTGCAGGCACCGGCAAGGTGGCCCTCGGCATCCAGCGCCAGCATGCCAATGGTGTCGTGGTTGTCGCTGTTGCCGGGAATACCACGGCGCTCGGCGTTGATCTGCGGCTGATACTTCTCCGTCTTCAGCCACTCGCGCCAGGCCGCTTCGGCCTGCGGCGTCAGCAGGTGCTTGCGCTCGAAACCCTGCTGCATCGCGAACTGCTGCGCGCCCTCGCCCACCAGCAGCACGTGTGGGCTGTTCTCCATCACTTTGCGGGCCACCGACACCGGATGCAGGATGTCGACCAGCGCGGCCACGGCGCCACAACGGCCATCGCCATCCATGATGCTCGCGTCCAGGCTTAGCACGCCGTCGCGATCCGGGTTGCCACAATGGCCGACGGTGGGGTTGCAGAGCTCGCTCTCGGCCCAGCGTGCGCCTGCTTCCACCGCATCCAGCGCGCTGCCGCCCTGCGCCAGTACCTTCCACGCGGCCTGGTTGGCCGGTACGCCGAAGTCCCAGGTCGAAACCACCTTGGCCCCACCCTGCGTGCGCGCCTGCACGCCCGGCAAAGCCGCCATGCCTGCAGCCAGTGCACCGGCCTGCAGGAACTGCCTGCGATCCACCATCTTCCCCTCCCAGTCTGCAATGCACGGCCGGCCCGATGCCGACCCTGCCGATCAGTCGTGCGTGGGCTGCCGTGCGGCGTGCCAGACCGCTGCGCCGAGCACGCCCAACTGGCCGTGCTCCACGCGCCATACCGGCACCTGGCGCAGCACCTCGGTCAGCACGCCCTTGTTGAGGAAGCGCTCACGGAAGCGGCCATCGGCCAGGAAATCCTGCACATGCGCGGAAATACCTCCGGCGAGGTACACCGAGCGCGCACCGACGGCGATCGCTGCGTCGCCGGCCAGGCTGCCCAGCCACGCACAGAACACCTGCAGCGTTTCCACGGCCAGCGCATCCTCGCCGCTGCGTGCGGCGCCGATCAGTGCCTCGGTGCTGGTCCACACCGGGGTGACGCCGCGCAGTTCGCACAGGCACGGATACAGGTTCATCAGGCCGCTGCCGGACAGCACGCGTTCGTTGTCCACGTGCGCCCAACGCTGCAGCAGCTTGCCCAGCACCTGCAGTTCCAGCGCGTTGCCGGCGCCAAGCGCGGCATGGCCGATCTCGCTGGCCAGCACCGGGCGCTCGCCGTCGGCAAAGCGCAGTGCGGCGCCCAGGCCGGTACCGGCACCCAGCACCAGCGCCGGGAATGCCTGCGCCGGATCAGCATCGCCGTTCAGCGGCACCAGCGTGTCCGGCTGCAGATAAGGGATGGCCAGCGCCACCGCCTCGAAATCGTTGATCAGCTGCAGTTCGCCCAACCCGGACTGCGCGCGGGTGGCCGACAGCGAGACCGTCCATGGCAGGTTGGAATTGATCAGCACATCGCCATCGAGCAGGCCGGCAATGGCCACCACCGCGGTCTGCACCGGCTGGCCAAGGCCTGCGGTGAAATCGGCCAGGATCGCCGCCAGGCTGGGATGCTCGGCGCAGGCATAGGTGCGATGGCTGCCCAGCAGCGGCGCCTGGCCGGGTTGGGTTTCAGCCAGCGCAAGGCGGGCAAAGGTGCCGCCGACATCGGCGACGACCAGATGGCGCGGAAGACCGCCGCGGGCGGAGTCGGAGGAAACCGGGGACGCTGCTGCGATGGTCACGCTGGCCTGCTTGGATCGATTGAATCGCCCCGATTCTCAGGCATCGGGGCGGCTTTGCCTAGCGCGCCGATGGTTCAGGTTGGCCTACATGCCTTCCTGTTCGGCCACCTGCACGCCATCCACCAGCACCCGCAGCCGCTGCGGGCGGAAGCCGGCGAACAGCAGCGGCCGGGTGCGCTCGACCAGCACTTCGTGGCCGGCGATGTGGCGCAGCCACGACTGTACCAGCGAGAACGAGAAGTGGGTGCCCGGATGCAGCGGGTGCTGCACCCAGACCTTCTCGGTAGCGCTCTGCAGCAGCATCGCGCCGGTGAACCAGTGGCGGCTGAGGGTCACCGGCGTGGTGCCGGCCATGAAGCGGATATCCATGCGGGGTCCTTTCGCTGGAGCGGTGGTGTGCGGGGTCAGGGCTGGGCAGTCTGCAGGCTGTAGCTGGTGCTGGCGGTGAACACCGCGCCGTCGGGCTGGGTGGAGCGTACCTCGACTTTGTGGCTGCCCACGGCCAGATCGGTCGGCAGCGCGCCACGCCACAGGTGCGGCGATGCGGTGGCCTCCGGCGAGCGGTCGTAGCCACGCAGGCTGTCTGCAAGATCGTCGGCCACGTTCTCCACCATCAGGCGCGGATCGGGTTGGCTGACCTGCTTCATCGGCTGCCAGGCGCCACCATCAACGCGGTACTCGACCACGCTGGCATCCTCACCCATGTAGACGTTGGCATAGATGCCCCAGGCCGGGTAGGCCCCCTGGCGCAGCACCTTCGGCGCATGCAGGCCGATCTGCTCGCTGGCCGGTTTTCCGGCCACGCGGTACTGCAGTCTGTAGCTGCCATTGCCGGCCACGTCAAGCAACGCATAGCCCTTCGGCGTGCCATCGCTCATGGTGCTGTCGGGCACGCCGGCGGCATTCTTCACGCCTGACCAGAACGCACCGCAGTTGGCGCCGACGTTGTATTCGTGCAGCGGCTTGTCGCCGTTCCAGCCCTCGGCCTTGCCATGGTAGACGTGCTGCTGGGTGTGGCTGTGGCCGCTGAGCACCAGCACGTTGCGGAAGTCCTTCAGCAGGTCGAACAGGCGCTGGCGGTCGGCATGGCGGAAGGTCTCGCGTCCCGGCGCCGCGTCGAACAGCGGGATGTGCATGCCCAGCACCAGCAGGCGATCCTTGTGCAGGCTCTTCAGGTAGCTGGCGAGGAAGGCGAACTGGTCTTCGCGCAGGCCGCCGATGTACTTCGGCTTGGCCTTGGGGTCGTACACCACATCGTCCAGGAACACGAAACTGGCGCCGCCCTCTTCCACCGCGTAGGTGTCCGGACCGTAGATGTTGCGCCAGCTGTCCAGCGAGTGTTCGTCGCTGGCCGCATCGAAGTCGAGATCGTGGTTGCCCGGCACGTGGAACCACGGTACGCCAAGTCCGGTGGTGACCTTGTTGATCGCCGGATACAGGGTCAGGTCGTCGTTGACGATGTCACCCAGGGTGGTGCCCATGCGCGCCTTGGTCTGTCCCACCAATGGCGCGACGATCGACTGCTGGTAGTAGCCGATATCCTTCAGGCTGGCGGTCTGGGAGTCGGTGAACACCAGCATCTGGAAACCACGGCGGCTGTCATGGCGATCAGACTGCAGGGCGAAATCCCAGTTGCGGGTGACATCGCTGGTGGCGGCGATGCCACCGTACTTCAGCGCCGGCGAACCGTTCGGGCGATAGTGGCGCCAGAACGAAGGCAGGCCATCGGCCGCCTTCGGGAACGAATACGCATCGGGCTTGATCACGAATACGGTCTGTCCGTCGCGCACCGGCAGGCTGTAGCTGCCGTCGGCGGCGGTCTTGACGATGGCCTCGCCGTTGGAGACCTGCACCCCGGCCAGGCCCGGATCGGTCGCACCGCGGCCAGGTTTGCCGTCACGCTCCAGATACACCTTGCCGGTGACCACGGTGTCCGCGGCCCAGGCCGGCGAGGTCAGCAACAGGCAGCACAGCCAGGCGGCAGGCAGTTTCATGGGCGGTCCGGGAAAGAAAGACCGCCTATTGTAGATTCCGTTGATGACATCGCGCACGCGATGGCGCATTGCCGGTAGTGTCGGCCGCTGGCCGGCAACCTCATGATCGTCGGGCATCCGGGGCTTGCCGGCCAGCGGCCGGCACTACCACACGTCAACGATGGCGTTTTTCCAGCACCGCACGCGCATCATCCAGCGACAGCCTGCGCGCGCGCAGCAGCACCAGCAGGTGGTACAGCAGGTCCGAGGCCTCGCCGAGCAGCGCCTCGTCATCCTGCGCCACCGCCGCCAGGGCGGTCTCCACACCCTCCTCGCCCACCTTCTGTGCGATACGGCGGATGCCGCCCTCGAACAGGCTGGTGGTGTAGCTGCCCGGCGGGCGTTGCGCCTCACGCATCGCCACCAGCTGGCCCAGCCCGCCCAGGAAATCCTTCGGCGCCTGGTCGAAGCAGCTCTCTGCACCGGTGTGGCAGGTTGGCCCCGCCGGCCGTGCCATCACCAGCAAAGTATCGGCATCGCAGTCGACGCTGATCGACTGCACCACCAACACGTTGCCGGACTGCTCGCCCTTGGTCCACAACCGTTGCTTGCTGCGGCTGAAGAAGGTCATGTGGCCGATGGCCAGCGTGGCCGCCAGCGATTCGGCGCTGACATAACCGAGCATCAGTACCTGCAGGGTATCGGCATCCTGAACCACCGCCGGCAGCAGGCCGTCACCCTTGGCCCAGTCCAGCGCCTGCAATGCGTCCAACGACGGCCTGACTTCAATAGACATCCCGCACCTCGATCTGCTGTCCGCGCAGGTAGCGCTTCAATTCTGGAATGGCGATGGCGCCGCTGTGGAACACGCTGGCGGCCAGCGCGCCGTCGACGTCGGCCTGGTCGAAGGCTTCGGCGAAGTGCTCCATCGCACCGGCACCGCCCGAGGCGATCAACGGTACCTGGCACAGTGCCCGCGCCTGTTGCAGCTGCACGACATCGTAGCCACGGCGCACGCCATCGCTGTCCATGCAGTTCAGTACGATCTCGCCCGCGCCACGCCGTTGTGCTTCGACGATCCAGTCCAGGGTGCGCAGCGGCACCGCCTGGGTCTTGTCCGGATCGCCGCTGAAACGACGCACCCGCCATTGCCCGTCGGCCTCGCGCACCGAATCGACGCCCACCACCACGCACTGCACGCCGAACTCGTCGGCTAGCTCGGTGATCAGCTCCGGCCGGCCCAGCGCCGGCGAATTGATCGACACCTTGTCGGCACCGGCAAACAGCACGCGTCGCGCGGTTTCCACACTGTCGATGCCACCGGCCACGCAGAACGGAATGTCGATCAGCCGCGCGATGCGCTCGATCCAGGCAACGTCGACCGAACGCGCCTCGGGGCTGGCGCCGATGTCATAGAACACCAGCTCGTCCGCCCCCTGGTCGCGATAGCGCTGCGCCAACTCGGCGATGTCGCCCATGTCGACGTGGTCGCGGAAGCGTACGCCCTTGACCACGCGGCCGTCGCGCACGTCCAGGCAGGGAATGATGCGGCGGCTCAACATGCCAGCGCCTCCGCCAGGTCCATGCGCTGCTCCAGCAGTGCCTTGCCGAGGATCGCACCGCCACAGCCGGCGGCACGCGCCTCGGCCACATCGGCCACGTCGCGGATGCCTCCGGAGGCCTGCACCGCCACCCCCGGCAGCAACCCCGACAAGTGCCGGTAGAGGCAGATGTTGGGCCCGGCCAGCATGCCGTCCCGGGCGATGTCGGTGCACAGCAGGTGGCGCATGCCGGCGCGCGCGTAGCGCTGAGCCAGCTCATCCAGGGTCACCCCGGCGTTCTCGGTCCAGCCGTGCACCGGCAGCTGCCACTGCCCCTGTGCGTCCTGGCGCGCGTCCAGCGCAATCGTGATGCGCTCGGCGCCGAATTCCTCCAGCCAGCCGACCACTTCATCGGGGCGACGCACCGCCAGCGAGCCGACCACCACGCGACCGGCGCCGGCATCGAGGATGCGCGCCACATCGTCGCGGCCGCGCACGCCACCGCCGGTCTGCACCTGCAGCGGCGTCTGCGCGCGGATCGCCGCCAGCAGCGGCGCCAGCGTGTAGCCACCGGCGCGCGCAGCGTCCAGATCGACCAGATGCATCCACTGCGCACCCTGCGCGGCGAAGGCCTGCGCGCGTGGCAACGGATCGTCGCCATACGAGGTTTCCTGCGCGTAGTCGCCCTGGCGCAGCCGCACCACGCGGCCGTCGCGGATATCCAGCGCGGGGTAGACGATGAAACTCATGCAGCAGTGCCCTCGAGAAAATTGCGCAGCATCAGCGAGCCGGTCTCGCCGGAGCGCTCGGGGTGGAACTGTGCGCCGTAGTAACGCCCCTGCTCCACCACGGCAGTGAACAGGCCGCCGTGGTCGCAGGCAGCGACGGTGTGGGTATTGAGGGGCGCGGCGTAGCTGTGCACGAAGTAGGCGCTGGCACGCTCCGGCACGCCGCGCAGCAGCAGCGATTCGCGCAGCGGCAGCAGGCGGTTCCAGCCCATGTGCGGCACCCGGATGCCGCAGGCCGGCACCAGCTTGCGCACCACGCCGGGAATCAGGCCCAGTGTCTCCACACCCGCCTCCTCGGAGCGTTCGAACAGCAGCTGCATGCCCAGGCAGATTCCCATCAGCGGCACCTCCAGTCGCTGCAGCGGTTCCACCAGGCCTTGCGCATGCAGGCGTTGCATGCCGGGACCGGCGGCGCCGACGCCGGGCAGGATCACCCGCTGCGCACCGACCAGACCGTCCGCATCGCGCACCAGCCGCACAGTCGCACCCAGGCGCTCCAGTGCGTAGCGCACCGAGCCCAGGTTGGCGCCGCCGGCATCGATCAGCGCAACGTCACTCACAGCGCCCCCTTGGTGCTCGGCAGTGCCGTGCCCTGCCGGGCCAGCGCCGGACGTAGCGCGCGGGCCAGGGCCTTGAAGCACGCCTCCACCTTGTGGTGATCGTTGTCGCCGCGTACCTGCAGGTTGAGGTTCAGGCCGCTGGCATCGCACAGCGAGCGGAAGAAATGCGGCACCAGCTCGGTCGGCATATCGCCCACGCGTTCGCGCTTGAACTCGCCCTCGAACACGAAGTACGGGCGGCCACTGAAGTCCAGCGCAGCGCTGGCCAGCGTCTCGTCCATCGGCAGGGTGAAACCGTAGCGGCCGATGCCGCGCTTGTCGCCCAGCGCCTCGCGCAGCGCCTGGCCCAGGGCCAGCCCCGTATCCTCGATGGTGTGGTGTTCGTCGATGTGCAGGTCACCCTCGGCCTGGATGTCCAGCGCGAAGCCACCGTGCTTGCCGATCTGTTCCAGCATGTGGTCGAAGAACGGCAGGCCGGTGGAGATGCGTGCATCACCCGCGCAATCCAGGTCCAGTTCGACGCGGATCTTCGTTTCTTTCGTGTTGCGCTGGACCACGGCGGTGCGCGGCGCATCGGCCAGCGCATGGGCAATGCCCGGCCAATCCCACTCGCCACCAAACTGCGCGGTGCGCAGCTGGAAACCGCGGATGTTGAGGTTGTCGGCAAACTGCAGGTCGGTGATGCGATCGCCGACCATGCCCGAACGCGCCCAGTCGATGCTGCGGTCCTGCAGATAAGCCGTCATCAGTCCGATGCCCGGCTTGCGGGTCGGCGCGTTGTCGTGCGGCCAGCTGCAGTCGATCAGCACGTCACGGAAAGTGATGCCCTGGCTTTCGAAGATCTGCAGCATCAGCTCGTTGGGGCCATCGAAGCTGGCACGCGGGTAGCTGTCGCTGCCCAGGCCATCCTGGTTGGTGACGATCACGAACTGGTAGCCGGCATCCCGCAGCTTCAGCAGCGCCGGGATCACCTGCGGCACGAAGCGCAGCTTCTCGTAGGCGTCGATCTGGAAATCGGACGGCTCCTCGATGAGGGTGCCGTCGCGGTCGATGAACAGGATCGGGGTCATGCTGCGGCCCTCCGCGCCGACAGGGCCGCGAGCACGCGGTCATTCTCTTCCGGGCTGCCGATACTGATGCGAAGCGCATCGCCCAGCTGCGGCGCGGCGCGCTGGTCGCGCACCACCACCCCTGCAGCAAGCAGCGTATCGAACGCCGCCTGCGCATCGGCGAAGCGGACCAGCAGGTAGTTGCCGGACGAGGCGTACACCCGGCGTACACCGGGCAGGCTGGCCAGTGCCGTTCGCAGGCGTTCGCGCTCGGCGATGACCGTGGCCACGCGCTCGGCGGTGCGTGCCAGCGCGGCCGGCTGCAGGGCCTGCACGGCCAGTTCCGCGCACGGGGTCGGCACCGGATACGGCGCCTGGCAGCGGCGCAGCACGGCAATCAGTTCCGGCGCGGCGATCAGCGTTCCAATGCGCGCGGCCGCGAGTGCGTGTGCTTTCGACAGCGTGCGCAGCACCGCCAGGTTGGCGTGCACGGCCAGCAACGTGGTCGCCGACGGACGCTGCGCGTACTCGACATAGGCCTCGTCCACCACCACCAGTGCCTGCCCGCGCAACGCAACCGCCACCCGTTCGACCTCGTCCAGGGCGATATCACTGCCGGCCGGGTTCGACGGTGCGCACAGGAACACCAGCTTGGCATTGCGCGCCCTGGCGGTGTCGATCACCGCATCCAGATCGGCGCGCAGGCCATCCTCGCTGTCCACCAGCGGCACTTCAATCAATGCGGCGCCCTGCAGGCGTGCGCAGACGGCGTACATGCCGAACACCGGCGGCGTGACCAGCACGCCATCGCGGCCCGGCACGCACAGCGCGCGCACCAGCAGATCAATGGCTTCGTCGCTGCCGCGACCGATCAGCAGCTGCTGTGGCGTCACGCCGTACAGCGCCGCCAGTCCCTCACGCAATGCCAACGGCTGCGGTTCGGGATAGCGCCGGCTGCTGCCCGCGGCATCAGCGGGATTGGCCCAGGCCGATTCATTGGCGTTCAACCAGACCTCGCCCTGCACCGCCGCACTGCGCGCCGAGCTGTAGCCGGCGAAGCCCTGCAGATCCGGGCGAACCAGTGCCAGCACATCATTGATAGCCGCGTTCATGCTGCCACTTCCATGCGCACTGCGACCGCACGTTCATGTGCATCCAGGCCTTCGGCACTGGCGATGATGCGCGCGCAGCCGCCAATCGCTGCCAGGCCGGCGGCGCTGGCGCTCTGCACGCTGATCAGGTTCTGGAAGCTGGCCACACTGACACCACTGTAGGCACGTGCGGCACCCGCGGTGGGCAGCACGTGGTTGGTGCCGCTGCAGTAGTCGCCCAGTGCCTCGGGGGTGTAATCACCCAGGAACACCGAGCCGGCCGCCTGCACCTTGTCCAGCCACGCACGCGGATCACGCAATGCCAGGATCAGGTGCTCCGGTGCATAGCGGTTGCTGATCGCGAAGGCTTCGTCCAACGAGTCGACCTGGATCAGCCGCGAGGCCGACAGCGCCTGGCGTGCGATCTGCTGGCGCGGCAGCAAGGCCACCTGGCGCTCGACTTCAGCCTCGACCGCCGCCAGCATCGCGGTATCGTCGGTCAGCAGCAGCACCTGCGAATCCGGGCCGTGCTCGGCCTGCGACAGCAGGTCGGCTGCAACGAACGCCGGGTTTGCACCTGCATCGGCAATCACCAGCACTTCGGAGGGACCGGCCGGCATGTCGATGGCGGCGGCGCCGTCCTGTGCGACCTGCTGCTTGGCTTCGGTGACGAAGCTGTTGCCCGGCCCGAACAGCTTGTCACAGGCCGGAATGCTGGCCGTGCCGTAAGCCATCGCAGCGATGGCCTGGGCGCCGCCCAGCTTGAACACGCGCTGCACGCCGGTCAGGCGTGCGGCCACCAGCACCGCCGGATCCGCGCTGCCATCGGCACGCGGCGGCGTGCACAGCACCACCTGCGGGCAGCCGGCCAGCTGCGCTGGCACACCCAGCATCAGCGCGGTGGACGGCAGCGGTGCGCTACCGGCCGGTACGTACAGGCCCACCCGGCCGATCGGGCGCAGCATGCGTTCGCAGACCACGCCCGGGGCGGTTTCCACCACGTATCCCTGGCCCATGCCGGCGGCGTGGAAGCGCGCGATGCGTTCGGCAGCTTCCACCATGGCCTGGCGCAACTCAGCCGGCACCGCAGCTTCCGCCGCGGCAAACTCGGCTTCGCTCACTTCAAAGGACGACAGCTCGACACCATCGAAGCGTGCGGTGATCGCGCGCAGCGCGTCGTCGCCCTGTGTGCGCACCTGTGCAATCAGCGTCGCCACCGCGTCGCGGGTCTGCTGCGCCACGGTCTGCACCGGGCGGGTCAGCGCCGCGCTGCGCGCGGTCTCATCAAGTCGGGACCAGATCAGACGGTTCATGCCAGCGACCGCTCCACGCTCAGTACCATCAAGCCCTGCGCGCCGGCGCGCTCGAGTTCCTCCATGCGCTGCCAGCTCAGCGGGCCCGGGCACATGGTCTGCAGGCGCAGCGCGCCGCCATCGGCCGGCAGCCGAACCAGCGGCTCGGCATCGGCCAGCAGCTGCGCCAGCGCGTCGACGCGATCCTCGCTGGCGCGGAACATCAGCAGCTTGCGATCCTGGCGCTGCACCACGCCGTCGAGGCGGCGCAGCAGCATCGCGCGCAGCGATGCACGTGCGTCATCCGGCACGCGCACCGCACCGGCCAGCACCGCCTCGCTGTCGAGCAGGTTGTGCACCGGGGTCAACTGGTTGGCGCGCAGCGTGGCGCCACTGGAGACCAGGTCGCAGATCAGGTCGGCGGTACCCAGGCGCGGGGCGATTTCCACCGACCCGGACAGCTCGACCACCTGTGCGTCCACGCCCTGTTCGGCCAGCCATTGCTTGAGGATGGCCGGGTAGCTGGTGGCAATGCGGGTGCCGGCCAGCTGCGCCGGTCCCTGCCACTGCCACTCCTCGGGTACCGCCAGCATCAGCCGGCACTGGCCAAAGCCCAGTCCGCGCAGTGCCTGGTAGGCAACCGGCAGGCCGATCTGGCGACGTGCCGCAGCCTGCTCGTCCAGCTCGTTGCGGCCGACGATGCCGAGGTCGCAGACGCCGTCGGCGATCAGGCCGGGGATGTCGTCGTCGCGCACCAGCAGCAGGTCCACCGGCAGCGATTCGCCGTAGCAGAACAGCTTGTCGCGGCTCTCGCGCCAGCTCAGGCCACAGGCACTGAGCAGGTTGCGGGCGGGCTCGGCCAGCCGGCCACTCTTCTGGATGGCGATACGCAGCCGGTCTCGTGCCGGCGCTGCCTGGGTTGCACTCATGGGGGAGGTCTCGAAGTTCGGAACGGGGCGCGGATCAGCGCGAAGCAAGGCGGTCGATGGCGGCGGCATAACCTCGATGGCCATGCTCGAGCGTTCGCGCCACCCGTCCGGTGGTGGTCACGCTGACCCCGGTGCGCTCGTGGATCTCGCGATACGGCACGCCCTGCTGCAGCAGCGGCACCACCTTCCAGCGGTCGGCCATGGCTTCCAGCTCGGCCGGTGTGCACAGATCGCGCAGGAAGGCCTCGACCTGTTCCGGCTCGCGCAGGGCGGCAAAGGCCCGGGCCAGGGCTTCAAGGTCGGCCTTCGGGTCTTTGGCGGCAATTTCGGGGCGGGCTTTCACGGGGTCGTTTCCACGCATCAATGTAATAGCGCGTTAGTACATTAGCGCATTCTTGCGCAGTGCGTCAAATGCAGGGTTTGGGGCGGCAGGGCAGCTGCCCCGCACCCGCACCCGCAGAGGCCGGAGCATCGGCACAGCTGGGTTCCGGACCGACCCCGCCCTCGACAGGTGGCCGCGAGCTGTTGGGACGGCCGGGGTCGGATCTGTTTTCCAGAGGAAAACGGCTCTGACCCCGGAACGGGGCCCGGAAACGAAAACGCCCACCGGTTGGTGGGCGTTTCGTTGAAGCGCTGCATGCTGCCAGGGGCCGTTACATCACCTTCGACTGCTCCAGCTCGACCTGCAGGGTGCTGGCCAGCTCGTCGCGGGAGACCTCGAACTGCTGCTCGCGCAGCAGGTCCTTCACTGCCACCACGCCGCGCGCCAGCTCGTCCTCACCGGCCAGCACCACGAAGCGGATGCCGGCCTTGGCTGCGTACTGGAACTGCTTGCCGATCTTCTTCGGCTCCATCTGCACTTCGGTGTTGATGCCACCGGCGCGAAGGCGGCGCGCGATGTCCAGCGACTGCGGCATGCCCTGCTCGTCCATCAGCGCCACCAGCGCCTGCACGCTGCTGCCCTCGATGCCATCGATCAGGCCGGCTTCGCGCAGCTGCCAGAACAGGCGCGACAGGCCGATGGAGATGCCCACGCCCGGCAGCTTCGACTTGCTGTAGTGGCTGGCCAGGTCTTCGTAGCGGCCGCCCGAGCAGATCGAACCGATCTGCGGGTGGTCGGTCAGCGTGGTCTCGTAGACGGTACCGGTGTAGTAGTCCAGGCCGCGCGCAATGGAGAAATTCAGGCAGTACGCGGTTTCCGGCACGCCCAGCGCCTGCACCAGCTGCAGCACTTCGCGCAGTTCGGCGACGCCGGTACGCAGGATCTCCGAAGAACCGGCGTCGGCTTCAAGCGTGGCCAGCTGCGCCAGTGCATCGGCATGGCCCTGCGAACGCACGGCCACGAACGCCAGGATCTTCTCGACCTGCTCGACCGGAATCTCGAAGCCCTCGCCCACCAGCGTCTCGCGCACGTAATCGGCGCCGCGCTTGTCCAGCTTGTCCACTTCGCGCAGCACTGCCAGCTGGCGCTCGCCCTCCGCCACGCCCAGGCTCTCGAAGAAGCCACGCATCAACTTGCGGTTGTTCAGCTGGATGCTGAAGTCGCCGATGCGCAGTTCCGAGAACACCGCGTGGATGACCGCCAGCACTTCGGCGTCGTATCGCACGCTCAGGCTGTCCTTGCCGATCACGTCGATGTCGCACTGGTAGAACTCACGGAAGCGGCCGCGTTGGGCGCGCTCGCCGCGGTACACCCGCTGCATCTGGTAGCGACGGAACGGGAAGGTCAGTTCATGCTCGTGCTCGGCCACGTAGCGCGCCAGCGGCACGGTCAGGTCGAAGCGCAGCGCCATTTCCGGCAGCGAACGGTCACCCGATTCGGCGGCGTTGGCCAGCGCACCGGTGGACTGCACGAAATACACCTGGCGCTCGGTCTCGCCACCGGACTTGGTCAGCAGCACGTCGGACAGCTCGAACACCGGCGTCTCCACCGGCAGGAACCCGAAGCGCTCGTAGTTGCGACGGATCACGTCCAGCATGCGCTGGAACGCAATCTGCTCGCGCGGCAACAGTTCAAGGGTGCCGGGCGGGGTACGGGGCTTGATCACGGGCGGAACTCCTGCTGGAACGGGACGTGGGAGGGGGCGACATTCTAGCGCCCCCGCCTCGGGCAGGGTCGAACGGCCGCTTGAAGTATCATAAGGCCCTCCCCGCCCGCGATACGCCCCCGCAACATGTCACGGCCTTCCGGCGCTCCGCCCGCCACCAACGATCCCGCCTCGCCATCCTGCAACACGCTGGACTGCCTGCACTGCTCGGTTCGCCACCTTGCGGTGTGCTCGGCGCTGTCGCCCGATGAAGTGCAGGCACTGGAACAGGTCACCGTTTCCCAGCAGGTCAGCATGGGCAGTACCCTGGCCCGCACCGGCGAAGAGCGCGACCATGTCTATACATTGACCGGCGGCGCCCTGCGCCTGGTGCGCACACTGGCCGATGGCCGCCGCCAGATCAATGGCTTCGTGCTTCCTGGCGACTACCTGGGCCTGAGCGGCAGTGACCACCACCGCTACGATATCGAGGCCATCGCAGACAGCCGCGTATGCCGTGTCGCGCTGCCGCAGATGAAGGCGCTTCGCAGCCGTTTCCCGCACCTGGAACGCAAGCTGCTGCAGCGTGCCTGCCAGGAGCTGGACGCCGCGCAGGATGCCGCGCTGGCACTGGCGCGGCTGCAGCCGGCCGAGAAAGTGGCCGACTTCCTGCTGCGCCTGGCCGCGCGCGAGGCCAAGCTGGGTGGCGATGGCCTGCGCGTCTCGCTGCCGATGGGGCGTGGCGACATCGCCGACCATCTGGGCCTGACCATGGAAACGGTCAGCCGTACCTTCACCAAGCTGCGCCAGCAGGGGTTGATCGCCCTGCCCCACCTGAACGTGGTGGAGATCCTCGACGAGGACGGGTTGCGCACGCTGGCCGGTGAAGGGTTGATCTGACCGCATCGCGGTTGGTTGCGTTGCCGGCCAGCGGCCGGCACTACCAGGTGGACGCAGCACGGGTAGTGCCGGCCGCTGGCCGGCAACCACGTCCATCTCCGGTCAACGCAGCAACACCTCGCGCAACGCCGCATACTCCGCGGCCAACGGTTCCGCGTGCGCGGGCCGCTGCAGCAGCGCATCCAGCGCCGGCGGCACGGCCACTGATTCGCCAATCAACGGCTCCACCACTGCCTCGAACTTGGCCGGATGTGCGGTAGCCACCACCGCCCAGTCGCCCTTGGCGCCGCGCGCACGCAGGTCCTGCAGCACCTTCACCGCTGTGGCCGTATGCGGGCAGAACAGTTCGCCGTTGCTGGCATGCGCCGCCGCAATCGTCGCGCGGATGGTCACGTCATCCACCGCGAACGCGCGGAACGCAGCGCGCAGCTCGGCGTCATCTCCGAGGTAAAGCCAGCGCAGGCGTTCAAAGTTGCTGGGCGCCCCTACGTCCATTGCATTGGCCACGGTGGCCACGCTGGCCTGCGGCTGGTAGTCGCCGCCATTGAAATACGCCGGCAGTACCGCATTGGCATTGGTGGCCAGCACGATCTGCCCGATCGGCACGCCCAGCGCGCGCGCCAGCACGGCCGCCATCGCATTGCCAAGGTTGCCGGTCGGCACCACCAGGTTGAGCCGACGACGATGCGTCGCGTAATGGGACAACGCCGCATGCGCGTAATAACTCATCTGCGGCAGCAGGCGGCCGAGGCTGATGCTGTTGGCCGAACTCAGCGGCACCTGCGCCTGCAGTTCGCGGTCAGCCAGTGCCTGCTTGACCATCGCCTGGCAATCGTCGAAGGCACCGGCCACGCGCAGCGCCTGGATGTTGTCGCCGAAACAACCGAGCTGATGCGCCTGGCGCGGTGACACGCGGCCATCCGGATACAGCACCACCACGCGCACGCCGGGCTGGCGATGGAAGGCCGCAGCAACGGCGGCGCCGGTATCGCCAGACGTGGCGACAACAATCGTCAGATCGCGGTCCTTGCCGGCCTGCAGCCGCGACAGTGTTCCGGCCAGGAAGCGCGCACCGATATCCTTGAACGCCGCCGTCGGCCCATGGAACAGCTCCAGCACATGGTCACCGCCGCCCAATGCACGCAGCGGAACCTGAAAGTCGAACGCTTCCCGGCAGATCGACGGCAACGCAGACTCCAGCGCGTCGCCGGAAAAGAACGGTGCCAGCAGATCGGCGGCGGTATCGGCCAGCGTTGCGCCGGCCCGCAGCTCACGTGCCGCCGGCAGCACCTGCGGAACATACAGCCCTCCATCGGGCGCCAATCCTGAAGCGATCGCCGCACTGAGGCCAACGGCCGGGGACTGACCCCGGGTCGAAACAAATTGCATGGGTTCGGTATCCAGTAAAGGGGAAGGATTCAGCACAAGCGGGCTCCCGGTGCATCCAGCGGCGACACCCAGGCATCGCTGTCGAAACCGGCGGCGGCAAATGCCGCCTGCACCGGTGCGGCAGCGGTGCGGGCCTGGTCGGCGTCCTCGAACCAGGCGAACACGCTGGGTCCGGCACCGGAGATGCCCGCACCCATTGCATGGGCCGACAGCGCCGCATCGCGGGCTGCTTCGAAACCTGCAATCAGGCCGGCCCGCCGTGGTTCCACCAGCACATCGCGCAATCCAGCCCGCACCAGCGCCGCATCACTACGATGGCAACCACTGAGTACCAGCGCGAGGTTCGCACTCTGTGCCACGAATTCACCCAGCGCGTAGCTGCCCTGCAGCACCTGGCGCGCACGGCGTGTTTCCAGCACCGCGTGCGGATGCACCAGCAGGCTGTGCCAGGTCGCCGGCACCGGAATTGGCAGCAGGCGATCGGCCGTACACAGCGCAAGACCACCCAGCAGCAGCGGCCCCACGTTGTCGCCGTGGCGGCCACCGCTGGCCACCGCCTCGCCATCGAGCGCAAACGGATACAGCGCCTCGCGCGACAGCGGTACATCCAGCAGCGCGTTGGCGGCAACCAGCGCCGCAACGCATGACGCTGCCGAACCGCCCATGCCGGAACCGAACGGAATGCCCTTGTCGATCTCCACCGCGAATCCGAAATCCAGGCCCAGGCCTTCGCGCAGTGACATCAGCGCAGCGCCGGCGGTGTTCCCGGCGGCCTCCAGCGGCAGCTCGACCGCACTGCCACGGATCGCTTCGATGCAGACCACCGGTTCCTCGATGCGGCGCACGGTCACGGTATCGCCAACACCGGCGATGGCATGACCAAGAATGTCGAAGCCCACCGCCACGTTGGCCACCGAGGCCGGCGCGAACGCACGTGCGATCACAGGCGTGCTCCTTCACCGGCCGCGACCCGCAGCAGGTCGGCAAACACACCGGCGGCGGTGACTTCCGGGCCGGCGCCCGGACCCTGCACCACCAACGGGTTGTCGCAGTAGCGACGGGTACGGAATTGCACCACGTTGTCGGTCAACCGAAGGTTGGCGAAGGCGTGGTCGGCGGGCAGTTCCTGCAGGCCCACCGAGGCACCGTCAGCGCCCAGCTGTGCCACGTAGCGCAGCACCGCGCCACGCGCCCGCGCGTCCTGCAACCGCTGCAACAGGCTGGCATCGGACTCGCCCAGCCGCGCCATGAAGTCATCCACGCTGCCATCGCGCAGCAGCGCCGGCACCAGGCTTTCCACCTGTACCTGTTCCAGGCTGAGCGCGTGGCCGGCCTCGCGGGCGAGGATCACCAGCTTGCGCGCCACGTCCACGCCCGAAAGATCATCGCGCGGGTCCGGCTCGGTGTAGCCCATCGACCGCGCCTGCGCGACTAGCTGCGAGAACGGCTGACTGCCGTCGAAGCGGTTGAACAGCCACGCCAGCGTGCCGGAGAAGATGCCTTCGATCGCCAGCACCTCGTCGCCCGTATCCACCAGATCACGCAGCGTGGTGATCACCGGCAGGCCCGCGCCCACCGTGGCTTCGTAGCGGAAGCGCGCACCACTGGCCGCCGCAGCAGCGCGGATGCGCTGGTAGCGCGGCAGCGGGCCAGCACCGGCCTGCTTGTTCGGGGTCACCACGTGGATGCCGGCTGCCAGCCAGCCCTCATAGCGCTCGGCCACGTCGGCGCTGCCACTGCAGTCGATCACCACCGCATGCGGCAGGTGCGCGGCCAGCAGGTGTTCGGTGAATCGATCCAGGTCGCTGGACTCGCCCGCTTCCTGCAGAGCCTCCCGCCAGTCGGCGTGCAGGCCGTCCACTTCCAACCGCATGCGCGAGCGCGAGGCCAGTGCACGCAGGCGCAGGTCGACATTGGCCTTGGCCAGCAGCTGCGGGCGGGCCACCAGCAGCTGGTCCAACAGTGCGGCACCGACATTGCCCGGCCCGATCACACCCACCGCGAAGGTCTGCGGCGACAGCCAGAAACCGGCATGCGCCGCGCGCAGCGCACGGGTGGCATCGGCACTGTCCACCGCCACCGAGATATTGCGCTCGGACGAGCCCTGCGCGATCGCCAGGATGTTCACCTGCGCGCGTCCCAGCGCCTCGAACAGGCGCGCCGCCACACCGGGCTGGCCGGCCATGCCGTCACCCACTGCCGCCAGCACGCTGACGCCCTCACTGACCTGCACGCGCTGCACCTGCCCTACCGACAGTTCATGCGCGAACGCGTGCAGCAGTGCCTCACGGCCACGCGCCGCTTCGGCAGCGCGCACCACGCAGCAGATCGAATGCTCTGACGAACCCTGCGAGATCATCACCACCGACACCTGCGCCTGGCGCAGCGCCGCGAACACGCGCTCGGCGGTACCGGGCACGCCGATCAGGCCGGTGCCTTCCAGGTTCAACAGGGACAGCCCGGGGCTCAGGGTCAGGCCCTTCACCGGCCCGCGCGGCGAGCGCTCGGCGCTGATGCGCGTCCCCGGATGCGCCGGCTGGAACGTATTGCGGATGAAGATCGGCAGGCCGAGGCGGATCGCCGGCGACATCGTCTGCGGGTGCACCACCTTGGCGCCGAAATAAGCCAGTTCGCAGGCCTCGTCGTAGCTCAGTGACTCCAGTTGCACCGCCTCGGGCACCAGCCGCGGGTCGGCCGACAGCACGCCGTCGACGTCGGTCCAGATGTGCAGTTCATCGGCATTGAACAACGCGGCGAAGATCGCGCCGGAATAGTCGCTGCCATTGCGGCCGAGCGTGGTGATGCGGTCATGGCGGTCACGGGCAACGAAACCGGTGGCGACCAGGCGCATCTGCGGATGCCGCAGGCGCCACTTGGCCAGGCGGTCCGCGCTGGACTCCCAGTCGACATCCACGCCCAGTTCGCCATGCCCGACCACCAGCACGTCGCGTGCATCGAGTACCGCACAGTCTTCGCCCAAGGCACGCAGGTGGGTGCCAAGCAGCTGCGCGGAGAATACTTCGCCCAGGCCCTGCACGCGGTCGAGCACTTCGCGCGGCAGCTCGCCGATCACCGCCAGCGCCGCCAGCACTTCGGCCAGTTGATCGAAGCGGGCGTCGATCCACTCGACGGTCTCGCCCACCTGCTCGCCCAGCAGGGCCACGGCGGCGCCACGGTGACGCGCGCGCAGCGCATGCCAGGCCTCGCGCCAGGCTTCGTCGCCCTTGGCCGCCAGCTGGGCCAGCTCGATCAGCGCGTCAGTAACGCCCTTCATTGCCGAAACGACAGTGACCTGCAGCGATTCGGGACGGGCCAGCAGCAGGGCCGCAACATGGCGGTAGCGTTCGGCATCGGCCACCGAGGTGCCGCCGAACTTGTGCACGACGATGGACGGTGCAGCCAGATCGGCCGGGGCAACGGGATGAGTGGGGGCGTGGGAAGACATGCAGACCTCGGCAGGAGGCCCCGTCGCATGCAGGTGTCGAGTTTCCCCGCCACCTGTATGGTGCGGGGCCGTGGTTTTCGGGAGTTACACGAAGACGACGGGCCGCACCAGGGCAGTGGTGACGGTGGTGGTGGTAATGGTGGTGGTGGCGACCGGCGCAGTCGAACGGCCCGCGGTAGCGGGAGCGATCAGGCTGGCGTGGGCGGCATCAAGAACCATGACGCACAGAAAACACTGTGCGCCGGCCTGCTGTCAAGTGCTGCGATGCAAAAAACCAGTGCCGCGATCATCGCTCAACGTGCCGGCATTTGGTTGCATCTGAGACCAAGGCAGCATCAGCACGCTTGACGCACGCATTCAGCCGGCATGTTCGGCGATCGCCCGTGGACTACGATGGGCATGCGCGCACAGCATCACGCCGGCCACCAGGAACACGATCGCCAGCGCTTCCAGCAGCGAAGGCCAGCGCTGCTGCCAGGCGAAGGCATACGCCAGCGCGAACAGCGTCTCGAACACGATCATCTGGCCGGTCAGGGTCAGCGGCAGCAGGCGGCTGGCGCGGTTCCAGAACGCATTGCCGAGGATCGAGGCCACCACCGCCACACCGGCACTGATTGCCCAGAAACCACTCCACTGCGCCGCCGTGTGCCCGCTGGTGTGGCCGATGAAGGCCATCGGCACCAGCAGCAGGGCCAGGCCGCCGGTGGTGACGCCGGTCAGCAGCGACCAGTTGTGGCTGGACAAGTCCGGTCGACGCGCCAGCCAGCGGCTGTTGCCGATCGAGTACAACGCCCACGAGAACAGCGCGCCGAACGCGCACAGCAGGCCGATCAGGCGCTGCCGCCACGGGGTTGCCAGGTGCTCGGACATCAGTGCTTCCCAACCAACCAGGGCCACGCCCAGCACGCACAGGCCCAGTGCCGGCAGCAGCTGTTTCAAAGGCACTGCACCCTGTTCGCGCACGCCGACCAGGGTGACCACCACCGGAATCAGGCCGACAATCAGCGACGCCGCCGCACCGCCAGCCCACTGCACCGCCGTGGCCAGCAGCAGGAAGTACACCAGGTTCCCGGCCAGGCTCAGCCACAGCAGCCCGATCCATTCGGCGCGACCCAGCTGCGGTGCCAGCCGCTTCCAGCGCGGGAGCAGCAGTACTACGGCGATCAGGCCGTAGACCAGATAGCGGCCGGCCGACAATTGCAGGGCGTTGAACGACTGCAGCACGGCGGGCGCGAGGAAAACCACGCCCCACAGCGCGCCAGCGGCCACGCCATTGGCGATGCCCAGGGCCATCGGGTTGTTGCGCATTCGGGTTCTTCGGGGGGAGAGAACAGGCCGCGCAGTGTAAGCGCTGGCCAGCGGGCGCTCTTGACCGAGGCTATTGCCCTGACCGGCCGCGCGTGCGCAAAGCCGAGCGTGGCTCGACCCTACAGTCCGGCGCCCCGGCGCCCCGGCGCCACGCTGCGGGAGTCTGGCCGCACTCGCGGCGCAGCGCACGGGTCAGTGCGCTCTGCTCGGAATAGCCCGCGGCCAGCGCGATATCGCTGATCGGCGCCACGCTGGTGCGCAGCTGGTGCTTGGCCCAACGCAACCGGCTTGCACTGAGCCAGGCCTGCGGGCTGAGCCCGAACTCCTGCCGGAACAGCGCATGCAAACGGCTCTCGCTGACCCCGACGAACCCCGCCATGCGCGCCACCGGCCACGCCTGCCCGGGGTCGGCCTGCACCGCCGCACACAGACCCTGCATGCGCGCGCCACTGCCGGCAGGTGCAAATACCTGCAGCAACTGCGGCAGCAGCGCCGGCATTGACTGCCCTGCCTGCACCTCAGCCAGGCGTCGGCGCAATGCCAGCGGCAGATGCAGCCAGCGCTGCCGGCACAGATGCTCCTGCGTGCCGTCATCAAGTACGCCCGGAGGACAGTCAACGATCACGAAACCATTGGGACCATCAGCCATCTGGTCATGCGCCTCACCGGCGGCCACGAATGCCCCCTGCAGCACGTCCAGCCGACCTCCGCGACCTTCCATTTCGAACTGCAGTTCACCCTGCACTGGCAGCACCCACTGCGCGTAGTCATGGCGGTCCAGGCCGGTGGCCTGGCCGTAGTGCCGCAGATGGAAGATGGCGCCCATCCGGGCAGTGTGCGCGTGTAACAACGGCCGTGCAAACCGTTGCTATAGTCGATCCGTCATCCAACGCAGGGAGTGCAGGACATGACCCATCAGCAGGTGTCCCTGGCGCTCGCCACCGGCCTCGGCCTGGCGCTCGCCGCTTCGGTCTCCGCACAGGAGCGTACGCCACCCGCTCCGCACTGCATGGACGCTGTCGGCGTACAGGAAGTGGAGCAGGCATCACCGCGCTCGATTGCACTGCGCGCCGCCTCCGGCCAGGCCTTTCGGATCGACTTCAACGAAGATTGTCCCGGCGTCCGCGGTGCCACTTCGCTGAAACTGGAAGCCCCCGCCGGCTGGGCCTGCGGCCGCCCCAGCGAACGCGTCGTGGTCGACGGCCGCCGATGCACCATCAGCGCGGTCACTCCGCTGCAGAATCGCGACTATGCCAGCGTCGCCCGCGACAGCGACCGCCTGCGCACCGCTACCCTACCTGCCGTGACCATCCGCGAACGCAAGGAGGTGCGTCGCAGCTTCGGCGGCTCACCGTCCTACTGCTTTGCCACGCGCAACGTGCGTGCCTGGTCATCCGACCCGCAGGGCATGCTGGTGGAGACCAATCCGCGCCGCAATGGCGGCCATCGCTACTACCGGGTCGAACTCGGCAGCCACTGCCGCCAGCTCGACCGCGCGCCGCAGCTGAGCTTCCACTCGGGCCTGCAGAACGGCCTGATCTGTGGCAATCCCGGCGATCGGATCATGACTGCCGAATTCGAGACAGACGATCTGCGCGGTGAAGGCATCGCCCCGCTGCCGCAGTACACCCGCGGCAGCTGCACGATCCAGGCGGTCTACCCGGCCTCCAGCCAGGCGTCGAACTAACCGTCGACGCCGAGGAAGGCGAACGGTGCGCTGGGCACGAACTGGTCCAGTGCATCACCGGCGAAGGTATTGCGCTGGTCCTTGCCGAGGTCGAGCTTGAGCACCTTGCCGGCGAAATCGACCTTGTTCAGATCGACCCAGAAGGTGTTCGGGGTCAATGCCGATTCGAAGAAGTACAGCCGCCGCTTGTGGTCGGCCACGGTGCGCCAGCGCGTGGATGAGATGTTCGGCTCACCCGGCGTGGTGATGCCATACGGCACCGACGCGTTGCGGATCACGCTGAACACACTGGCCAGGGCCTCCACCGGATCCTCGGCCTTGGGAATGGCGTTGATGTAGAACGAGGCGCGCGCGAAACGGTCAGCAGAGCGGTTGGTGCCCGGCAGCATCACCGTGCCGCCGATCTGCTGCCAGTAGCTGTTGAGCGCCAGCTGCTGCTCGAAGATCGGCGAATTGGTCATCACCTGGTAGCGCCGGTCATGGTGGATCACCTGGCGGCCGCCGATGTACTCGACGATGGCACTGTCGCCGCTGGCATCGGACAGCGACAGGTGCAGCGTCGCCTGCCGATCTTCACCGGGCACCTTGTCGGTGACGATCGCGTACGGCTCGCGCTTCAACGCGGCGACCGCCTCTTCCACGGTAGCGAAGTTGTCCAGCACATACTGCGCCCACAGCGAAATCGCCAGGCCCGGCTTGTTGCCACGCTGCTGCGGATACTCCGATTCGACCAGCCACAGCAGGTTGGCCACCAGGCCCTTTTCGTTCATGCCATCGGTGGTCGACACGTCGTAGCCGGTGGCCACCACCGAGCCGTAGCGCGCGGTCCACGCCAGCGACTTCGGGCCGGCCTGGCCGGTGCGCGCAATGCCGCGCGGCAGTATGTAGAGGTTGGTCGCCACATCGACCTTCCAGTCCATCGAGCGCGCGGTGATCACATCGCCGTTGTCACCCAGGTACACCGCGCGCGTGCAGGCCAGTGCCGGTGCCACGGCTGCGGCCAGCGCGACCGCCAGCATTCCCCTTCCCATCCACTTCATCCGTGCCATGTCGTTGCACTCCTTTTCCCCGTGATCCGAAGATAGGACCCCAGGCAGGGTGAGACAGGGGTGAAAGCCTCAACGGACGAAGCGGTCGTGCAGCCAGAATCCTGCAAGCATCGAAGGCACGAACCACAGGGCTTCGCGCGACGCCACGGCCACCCCGGCGATGGCCGGGCCTGGGCAATAGCCCGCGCAGCCCCAGCCGATCCCGAACAGCGCGGCACCCAGCAGCAGGCGAGCATCCACACGCCGGGTAACAGGCAGCCGGAAGCGGTCTGCGTACAGCGGCTGCTGTCGCCGCAACACCCACCGCTGCCCGATCGCGCTGACCAGCAGCGCCGAGCCCAGCACCCACAGCAGCGTGGGATCGAAGTCACCGGTGATGTCGAGGACGCCGAGGACACGACGCGCGTCGGTCATTCCCGAAAGCGCCAACCCCATGCCAAACAATGCGCCCGCCGCGCCGGCGGCCCAGACTGCGCGGCTCATGTTGGGCCTCCGCCATGACGGACCAGGAAGGTGGTCAGCATCGCGCAGGCCATGAACACCAGCACGGCCGCCAGCGATCGCTTCGAAGCGCGGGCCATGCCGCACACACCGTGACCGCTGGTGCAGCCATTGCCCAGCCGCGTACCGAAGCCGACCAGCAGGCCGGCTCCCATCAACTGCCATGCCGGCAGCGCATCACGCAGCAGCGCACGCGGCGATGCCTCGGGCACCGATTGCCACCACAGCACCAGCCCCGCCGATGCGGTCAGGCCGGCCAGGAAGGCCCAGCGCCAGGCACGCTCGCCCTTGCCTGCGCGCAGGCTGCCTGCGGTGATGCCGCTGATGCCCGCCACGCGTCCGATGGTGGCGAGCAACAGCACCACGGCGGCGCCGATCAACGCACCACCTGCCGCCGCACTCCATGGCAGGTTCATGCCCTGCCCTCTTCGCTGCCGTACATGGGATTGCCCATTGGTTTAGATTATTCTAAATTAGATCATTCTAAATAAACTGGTCAACCATGGCCCGGACCCAGCTCGACAGCGCCGCGATGGCCGAACACGCGTCGCAGGCAGCCACGCTGCTCAAAAGCCTGGCCCACCCGGCCCGGCTGCGGGTGCTGTGCCGCCTGGTGGAAGGTGAAGCGCCGGTACCGGAACTGCAGGCACTGACCGGCCTGAGCGCATCGGCATTGTCACAGCATCTGGCGGTGCTGCGCGGACTGGATATCGTGGCGACCCGGCGCGAAGCGCAGGCGATCCACTACCGGATCCTTGAAGGGCCCGCACTGGGCGTGCTGCAGGCGCTGCATGCGGCGTACTGCGGTGCTGCTTCGCGCTGAATCCGGCGCAGACCATCAGCCTGCGTGCAGCGCCGGCTGCACCACCTGATCGAGCAGGTCCACTGGCGTCGGTGCCGAACGATCGCCCTGCAGGCGCCGGGAGAATCCGGACCAGTCACTGCAGGAAAGCTGGCGAGAATAGGCGCCCACGCTGGCAGTTGCGGACCAGTCCGTCTCAGTCCGCCGGGATGCTGGCTGAAGCGTTCAGGTTGCCGCCAAGACCGTGCCGTCGCAGCGCCGTGGCAGCATTGCCTCGAACACCACCTGGCCCGCTTCGTTGCGGGCCGCAATGCGCCCGCCGTGCGCGCGGACGAACTGATCGACGATGTACAGGCCCAGGCCCAGGCCCTTGCTCTGGTGGAAGCTGGCCTTGAACGGTTCGAACAGTCGCGGCAACAGCGCGTCATCGATCCGGCCGGCGTTGCTGACCCGCAGCAGTACGCCGCGCGGGTCGCGCCCATCCACCTCCACCCTCGCCTCGCTGCCATGGGTCAGCGCATTGCCGACCAGGTTGGCGGCGACCTGGCCAAGGCGATCCAGATCGCCCTGCAGCCGCGTGTCTCCCTGCAGGTCCAGGTGGATCCGGTCCGCCCCATGCGCGCTGCCCGCCTCGGCGACTACCGCGCGCGTCACGTCGGCCAGATCGCAGGCACTTGCCTCCAGCCTCAGGCCACCGCTGCGGATCCGCGAGAAATCCAGCAGCTGCTCGACCATCCGCGCCATCCGCAGGGTGCTGGCTTCCAGGTACTGCAGGGTCTGCTGCGCGCCTGCGTTGTCTTCCGGAAGCTCCAGCGCCAGCTTGTCGGCACACAGCAGGATCGCCGACAACGGCGTGCGCAGGTCGTGGGTCAAAACGGCAGCCATCGTCTCGTTGAGCTTCAGCGCCCGCTCCAGTGCCTCGTTGCGCGCCTTCAGCAGCTGCCGCTGCTGGTACAGCTCGATGAAGACGTTGACCTTGCTCAGGATCACCTGCGGCGCCACCGGCTTGTGCAGGAAATCGACCGCACCGCTTTCGTAGCCCTTGAACACGCGCAGGGGATCATCCGGAGAGGCGGTCAGGAAGATGATCGGCACGTCGCGGCTGCGATGCGAACCGCGCATCAGTTCGGCCAGGGTGAAGCCATCGATCTCCGGCATGTGCACGTCAAGCAGGGCCAATGCCACCTCGTGCTCGAGCAGCAGCTCCAACGCCTGCGCGCCCGAGCCGGCCAGCAGCAGGTTGACCCCTTCGCGCTGCAGCAGGGCCTGCATGGCTACCAGGTTCTGCGGCACGTCATCGACGATCAGCAGGTTGACCGGGGTCTGCGACTGCGCAGGTTCCGGTGGCAACAGGTTCATGCAAACAACTCCTTCAGGCGGCGACACATCAGTTCAAGGGGCAGCACGGCATCGGCGCCGGCGTACTGCAGGGCGGAAGCGGGCATCATCGACGCCTCGGCTTCCTCGGGACATTGCAGCCAGGCATGGCCACCGGCACGGCGCACGGCGGCAACGCCCTCGCTGCCATCACTGCTGGCACCGGTCAGCAGCAGGGCCAATACCTGCGCGCCGAACACCGCAGCAGCGGAATCGAACAGCGGATCGATGGCCGGACGGGAAAACAGCACCGGTGCATCCACCGACAACGCCAACGCCCCCTCGTCCTCCACCAGCAGGTGGTAATCCGGCGGCGCGAACGTCACCGTGCCCGGCTGCAACGGCTGCTTGTCTTCGGCTTCGCGCACCGGCAACGCGCAGTGCGGCGCCAGCACCTCGGCGATGCGGCTGGTGCGGTCTCGCGGCAGGTGCAGCACGGCCAGTACCGGTACCGGCAGCTTCGCCGGCAGTGCGCCGAGCACCGCCTGCAGGGCCGCCACGCCACCGGCGGACGCGCCGATCACCAGCACGGCCGGGCGCACCGGCAGCGTCATCAGGCCACCTTCCGGTACAGGCGGTGCTCTCGCGAACAGACCTCGAAGGCATCGTGGTGACACCCGAACTGCAGCGACTCCTTGCTGCCCAGGCCAAGGAAGCCCCGGTGCACCAGCGCTTCGCGGAACAGGCCGACGGCACGATCCTGCAGGTCGCGGTTGAAATAGATCAGTACGTTGCGGCACGACACCAGGTGCACTTCGGAGAACACGGTATCGGTGGCCAGGCTGTGGTCGGCGAACACCACGTTGCGGCGCAGTTGGCGGTCGAACACCGCACCATCGTAGGCGGTGGCGTAGTAGTCCGACAGCGACGCGGTGCCACCGGCGGCCAGGTAGTTGCGGCTGAACTGGGCCATCCGGTCGATGCCATAGGCGCCCGCCTCGGCGGTGGCCAGCGCGGCCGGATTGATGTCGGTGGCATAGACGATGCTGCGCTCGAGCAGGCCTTCCTCATGCAGCAGGATCGCCAGCGACCACACTTCCTCGCCCGTGCTGCAGCCGGCCACCCACAGCTTCACCGAGGGATAGGTACGCAGCACTGGCACCACCTGCTCGCGCAGCTCACGGAAATACGCAGGGTCACGGAACATCTCCGAGACCTGCACAGTGAAGAACTGCATGGCCTGGGCGAACAGGTCCGGCTCGTGCAGCAGCCGGTACTGCAGGTCGACCAGCCGCTCGCACTCATAGCGCTGCATCGCCTGGCGCATGCGTCGGCGCAGCGACGACACCGCATAGCTGCGGAAATCGTAGTGGTAGCGCTGGTACAGCGCCTCCAGCAGGACCTTCAGTTCGAGGTCGAACAGCGCCTGTTCGTTCATTGCCGCGAGCACCAGACCCGGCACAGCGAGACCAGCTTGTCGACGTCGATGGGCTTGGCGATGTAATCGTTGGCGCCCGCCTGCAGGCAACGCTCACGGTCGTCCGGCATGGCCTTGGCAGTCAGCGCGATGATCGGGAGGTCCTGCAGGTGACGCTGCGCGCGGATCTCGCGCATCGCGGCCAGGCCATCCTTCTCCGGCATCATGATGTCCATCAGCACCAGGTCGACTTCGCGCTCGGCCAGGCGGTCCACTGCCTCCTGCCCATTGCGCGCGATCTCCAGCGTCACGCCCAGCGGCTCGAGCACGCTGGACAGCGCAAAGATGTTGCGCACGTCGTCCTCGGCCAGCAGCACGGTGCGTCCATCAAGCACGGTGTCGCGACGGCGCGCCTCGCGCAGCAGGCGCTGCTGGTCGGTGGGCAGGCTGGCTTCCACGCTGTGCAGGAACAGGGTGACTTCATCCAGCAGGCGTTCGGGCGAACGTGCGCCCTTGATGATGATGCTCTTGGAATAGCGACGCAGGCGCTGTTCTTCCTCGCGACCGAGCGCGCGACCGGTATAGACGATCACCGGCGGGAAGCCGACGTCATCGTTGCCGGCCATGTGTTCGAGCAGGTCGTAGCCGCTGCCGTCAGGCAGTGACAGGTCCATCACCATGCAATCAAAGGTGACCGTGCTGAGCTGCTCCAGCGCGCCAGCAAGCGTTCCCACGGCGACGATCTGCAGCTGATCACGGCCCAGCAGCAGTTCCAGGTTGTGGCGCAGTTCGCTGTCGTCCTCGACGATCAGCAGGCGCCGCACGTCGCGCTGGCTGGTCTGTTCCAGCTGCTCGATGGCGCTTACCAGGCGCTCGCGCGTGGTCGGCTTGATCGCAAACCCGATCGCGCCAAGCTCGCGCGCCACCTGGCTGCGGTCCGTTGCCGAGACCACGTGCACAGGAATATGGCGGGTATCGGGGTTGCGCTTCAGGCGCTCCAGCACGCTCAGGCCGGACACGTCCGGCAGGCCGATATCGAGCAGGATGCCGTTCGGTCGAAGTTCGCCGGCCAGGGCCAGCGCCTCTTCGGCCGTCCCGGCCACCACGCAGTCGAAATCCAGTTCATGGGCCAGGGCCACCAGCGCTTCGGCGAACGTGGCGTCGTCCTCGACGGCCAGGATCAGGCGGCCCGGGTGCTGGCGACGACCGCGGTCGTCGGCCACGCTGGGCACCGTCGTCGTCGGCGCCACCGGAGCCCTTGCTGGCACCTGCATCGCCGGCACAGCGGCCGCGACAGGCGAAGCCACGGGGGCTGCGGCGATGTCAGCGGCGTTCGAGGCGGGCGCGCCCTGCAACGGCAGTTCCAGAATGAAGCAGCTGCCACGGCCCGGTTCGCTGTCGACCTGGATGCTGCCGCCCATGCGCTCGGCCAGATCGCGCGAGATCGACAGCCCCAGGCCGGTGCCACCGTAGCGGCGACGGGTGCTGCCATCGGCCTGGCGGAAGGCTTCGAAGATGACCTGCAGCTGCTCGCGGGCAATGCCGATACCGCTGTCGCAGACCTCGAAACGGATGCGCCCCTGGCCGGCCGCGCGCACGTGCAGGCTGACCTTTCCATGCTCGGTGAACTTCACCGCATTGGCCAGCAGGTTCTTCAGGATCTGCTGCAGGCGCTGGCTGTCGACCACCAGCTGGCTCGGCGCCAGCGCGTCGGCCTCGATCTGCAGGGCCAGGCCCTTCTGCCGCGCCATCGGCTCGAAAGTCTCGCGCAGGCGCTGCAGCACGCTGTCGGTCACCACCACTTCATCGGCCAGCTCGACGTGGCCGGCCTCGATGCGCGACAGGTCCAGGATGTCGTTGATCAGCGCCAGCAGATCGTTGTTGGACGACAGGATCGCACGCGCATACTTCACCTGTTCTTCGGTGAGCGTGCCGTCCTTGTTGTCGGCCAGCAGCTTGGCCAGGATCAGCGAGCTGTTCAGCGGCGTGCGCAGTTCGTGCGACATGTTGGCCAGGAACTCGGACTTGTAGCGCGATGTCGCGGCCAGTTCGTTGCTGTTGCGCACCAGCTGGCTCTGCGCGACCAGCAGTGCCTGCTTCTGCGCCTCCAGCTCGTGGGTCCGCTCTTCCAGCTGGACGTTGCTCTGTTCCAGCTCGGCCTGCTGTTCTTCCAGATGGCTCTGCGACTGCAGCAGGCTGCGGCTCTGCTCTTCCAGTTCCTCATTGGCCACGCGCAGCTCTTCCTGCTGGGCCTGCAGCTCCTCGCCCTGGCGCTGCGATTCCTCCAGCAGCACCACCAGTTGTGCGCGCAGCAGCGATGCACGCAGCGCCATGCCGATGGTCTCGGCGCAGCGCTCCAGCAGCTCGCGATCCAGGTCGCGCTGCGCACCCGCCCGGGCGCGTCCCAGCTCGACGATGCCTACCACGGTGCCGTCACTGCTGATCGGCGCCAGGATGCGCTCGCGCACCGGCAACCGCCCCAGGCTGGTCTGCAGTTCAAGTACGGCGTCGTCGCTGCCCTCCAGGTGACGGATGCACTCATCCCGCGCCACCTGCCCGGCTACGCCCTCCTGCAATGCCAGCGACGCCGGCATGCCAGACGGCAACGCCAGGCCGCCGGTCAGCTGCAGTCGTCCGCCTTCCAGCCGGTACACGGCGCCGACGTCGGCCTCCAGTTGCGCGCCCAGGCTGGTGGCTGCCGCCTCGGCAATCTGCTCCGGGCCGAGGTCGCCGCGCAGGCTCATCGCTACCGCGTTCTCGGCCTCCTGCAGCCACAACGCCCGCATTGCGTCCCGGCGTGCCTGGATCGCGCGGGAAACGATCAGCGCGATCATCAGGAACGCACAACCACCGATGCTTCGGTTGACCAGCGAGAACGCCGAGTTCGAGCTGGCCGGGGCGATGTTGAAACCGATGACCAGCAGGACGCAGGCGAGCACAGCCACGATGAACGGCGCGCGCGCACTGCGCTGGAACACCGTGACGCCCACGGCCAGGAAATACGCCAGCCATACTGCATAACCGAGCGGTACCACCAGCTCCAATGCGATGGTCGCAGCCAGCAGCACGGCGGAAGTCATCCAGATCCAGCGGTCACGCGTAGTCGCACCAGGACGCATGCAAGTCGGTTCCAGAACAAAAAGGGTGGGTGATGGTACTCCGTGTCGTATTCAGCCGCACAGGACAAATGGCACGTGTCCCGCCTCCACACCTCCTTCACACTTGAATGCCTAGCTTCACGTCCCTCACAGGGGTAACACTTATTTTTACGTGGACGCTGCCGCCTCTACGACGTCCGTGCTGACGGACCCTTCCCGCCAACTGCGACTGCTGATCGACAGCGTGCGCGACCATGCGCTGTACCTGCTTGATCCGGATGGCATCGTCTGCAGCTGGAACCCGGGTGCGGAGCGCATCAAGGGCTATTCAGCCGATGAAGTGGTGGGCACCCACTTTGGTCGCTTCTACCTGGCCGCCGACCGCGAGGCAGGAGAACCGCAACGCCTGCTCCGTCATGCAGCGCAGCATGGCCACGTTGCCAATGAGGGCTGGCGGGTACGCCGCGATGGCTCGTCATTCCGTGCCAGTGTTGTCATCGAGCCGGTGGTTGAAGCGGGTGAGCTGCTCGGCTTCGTCAAGATCACCCGCGACATCACCGAGCAGTGGCAGGCACAGCGCCTGCTGCGTGATGCCCAACGAGCGCTGCGCAATACCCAACAGTTCGAGACCGTCGGCCGACTCAGCCGCGGCCTGTCGCACGAGTTCAACAACCTGCTGACCACCATCGGCAACGCACTGGACCTGCTGTCCCTGCGCGTTGGCGGTGACGATGCGCGCGCCGCCGAGCTGCTCGATGCCGCGCAGAGCGCGACCGATCGTGGTGCGCTGCTGACCCGCCAGCTGCTGGCGTTCAGCACTGGCCAGACCCTGATCCGCGAACCACTGGATATCAATGTGCTGATACAGCAGTGGCTGCCGGACCTGCAACGCGCCTGCCCGTCCACGGTGATGCTGGATGCCCAGCTGGCACCCGGCCTGCCTGCGGTCAACACCGATGCGCTGCAGCTGCAGACGGCGCTGGCCAATCTGGTCGCCAATGCCGCCGATGCTACCCTTGAAGGCGGCCGCATCCTGATCGGCACCGCGCTGGAGCATCGCCTCGACCCGGACGCGGACTCCACGCTGCAACGTGGCTATGTCACCCTCAGCGTCTGCGATGAAGGCCACGGGATGGCGGCCGACATCGCCGAACGGGCCACCGAGCCCTTCTTCACCACCAAGGACATCGGCAAAGGCAGCGGCCTGGGCCTGAGCCAGGTGTTCGGATTCACTACCCAGAGCGGCGGCTTCGTCGACGTGTCCACCACGCCCGGTGTCGGCACCACGGTCAGCCTGCTGCTACCCGCAATGGAGGACCCTGCCGATGACCGATGACCCGATCCGCGTACTGATGGTGGAAGACCAGACCGATCTGCGTGAAATGATCGGCCTGGCCCTGCGCGACCTCGGCATCGATGTGGCCACGACCGCCGATGGCCACGAGGCGGCGGAACTGCTCAAGGGCGAAGCACGTTTCGACGTGGTGTTCAGCGACGTCAGCATGCCCAACGGCATGTCCGGCATCGAGCTGAGCGAGCATGTGGCACGCGAACAGCCGCAGGCAAGGATGATCCTCTCGTCCGGCTATGCCCGTTCGCAGCTGCCGCCGCTGCCCGAGCAGGTGGAGTTCCTGCCCAAGCCCTATCGCCTGCGCCAACTGGTGCAGTTGCTCAGGCAGGCGTAAGCCACGGCGCCCCCGCAGGAAACCCCTGCGGTCAACCCATCATCGCCCCCCGCTGGAACGACGCCAGCAGCGTAGAGGCTGCCGCTGCCGGCGCAAGCCGACCGCGTGCCAGTGACCAGGTGATGCCGTAGAAACAGCTCCAGTAGAAGTCCGCGAGCCACACCGCGGTGAAACCGACGTTGAACTCCCCGGCCGCCTGACCCCGCAGGAAGAAGGCCTCGAAGCGCTCGCCGATCGGCGCCCAGCGCTCCGGCAGCAGGTGCAGGTCGCCCAGGCGCTGCTGTTCTTCCATCATCCGTGCGAACAGCAGCGTCACCAGCTCCCAGTCCGCCAGCAGCGTGGCGGTGACCTGCTCCAGCACGTGGCGTGCATCACCGCCCTGGTCGAACCAGGCCGCCGCCGCTTCCACGCGCTCGAAACCGGCTGCGAACAGGGCCTCGTCGATCGCCTCCCGGGTAGGCGCAAACCGGTACAGGGTCGCGCGGCTGATGCCCGCCCCGCGCGCGAGTTCGCTGAGGGTGCAGCGTGGATGGCTGACCAGGGTGGCCGCCAGCGCATGGGGCAGGTCGCGTCGTGTACGTGCTGCGGCAGGTCGCATGAAAAGCGAGGGGGTGTGGGCTGACCCTCACGCTAGCATGAATCATCAATTAATAAACTGAATCAAATATGATTCACACGAATCACGAATGCGCTACAACAGCGGTGCGTCCGGTGCACCCGGGTCGGTGCACGGCAGGGAACGCGTCACAGGCATCGAGGGAGACAACGCCATGCTGCACCCACTACGCGATATCGCCGTGCTGTTCGACGCCAGCGACACCGGGCACCGCGTTCTCAACATCGCCGCCGACCTGGCGCAGGCCCAGCAGGCGCATCTGGTCGCAGTCTCCACGGCCCTGCATCCCACCGACATCGCCAACGGCTTCGCGCGCGGTGCCGGCATCGCCGCCGCGCTGGACCACGAGGCCCGCGCGGATGCCGCCTGCACCGCACAGCTGATGCAGAACCTGCGTGCCGTGTCCGAGCCGCTGCAGATCAGCACCGAACTGCGCATCGTCTCGGACTACCTGGGTGGCGCCGACCTGGCGCTGCAGTCGCTGTACTGCGACCTGATCATCGCCGGCTATCCGCACACACCAGGCGCGCCCTCCGGCTGGCATCCACTGGGCACGCTTCGCCAGACCGGGGTACCGATGCTGCTGGTGCCGCCGCACTGGAAGGGCGAGCAGGTCGGCCGGCGTATCGTGGTGGCCTGGAATGCCAGCAAGCAGGCCCGTCGTGCGGTGGCAGATGCCCTGCCTCTGCTGGCCCGGGCGCAGGCCGTGCACCTGCTGATGGTCGACACGCCCAAGGCTGAAGCGGCACCCGGCGCTGAAATGGCCCAGCATCTGGCGCGGCACGGCGTTGAAGTGGAGATCCAGGCGATCAGCTCCAGCCAAGGGGGCGTAGCTGCCACCATTCGCCAGCATGTACTTGATGCCGAAGCCGATCTGCTGGTGCTGGGGCCCTACAGCCGCAGTCGCGTGGTCGAACGCGTGCTCGGCGGGGTCACCGAGGATCTGCTTGCCGAAGTACCGGCGCCCTTGTTCGTATCGCACTGATACCGCCCTGCCCCGCCCGGCGGTAGCCGGTCAGCGATTGGCCGGTGTGCCGCCGGAAATAGCGGCACAGGTAGGACGCGTCCTCGAAACACAGGCGTTCGGCGATGCGTCCGATCGGCAGTTCGCTGTAGTTCAGCAGCGCCTTGATCTCCAGCACCACCTGGCGGTCGATCAACGCCTTCGGCGTTTCGCCGAAGCATTCCCGGGTCACCTGCGAGAGATAGAACGGGGTAATGCACAGCGCCTCGGCGTAGGACTGCACGTCGCGTTGGCGCGTGCTGCGCTGGCCGACCAGTTCCCAGAAGCTCCAGGCCAGGCGCTCGCGCCGGCCGACCTGCGGCGCCGCCTCGTAGTATGCCGGGAGCAGTGTGGCGAACTTCAGGAAAAAGGTCTGCAGCAGGTTGCGCAGCATCACGTGCCGATGGCGGCCACCGTTGTGCTGGGCATCCATCAACTGCTGCAGCCAACCCTGCAGCAGCGGCACCTCCAGCGGTGACGGCACACAATGGGGGTGCTCGTGCAGGAACTTGAACAGTGCATTGGGCAGCACATAGGCCACCTCCGATGCCAGCGCTTTCGGCACCAGGCAGGCCACCGCAAGGAAGCGGCGCGAACGCTGCCGCAGCAGCGCCAGCGTATCCTCCGCCAGCACCAGTACGTCGTGCCGCTGCACCGCCACTTCGCGGAAGTTCAGTGCGAACCGCGCACGCCCGGACACGCACACCAGCACCGCCAGATACGCGTGCCCGAACGACAGCGGAACACCCAAGCCTTCCGCCAGCGTGCTGACCTCCAGGCGCATGGATTCGTCCTGTTCCAGAAGCTGGGGAATGCGGTCCACGGGCTGATCCGGCGGGATTCCGGGGCCCAGCATATCGGGCCCGGCGCCAGACCTGTGAAAAGTACCGGAATGATCAAGATACCGCCCCCACCCGCAGTAGCCGACGCTGAAGCTGGATCAGACCCCGCTGCGCTGCATGAACAGCAGTTCCGGCGTCGAAGCGTCTTCCACCGGCTGGAAGCCGAGATCGCGGTAGAGGGCCACCGCTGCGACATTGTCACGGTAGACGCGCAGGGTCAGGCGCTGCACTCCAGGCGACCGCAGGCCCTCGGCACTCAACAACTGCACCAGCACCCGCCCCAGGCCGCGCCCACGCGCCTGCGGCGAAACAATGATGCGGCCCAGGCGGGCGGTGCCGGGCGCGGTCAACCAGTACTGGCCGAACCCCAAGCACGCGCCCTCCCCGTCCAGCAGCACCTAACCCGGTCGCTAGGCCAGTTCAAGCGTCTGTGCGAACGCTTCGGGCAGCAGCGGAAAGGCAACGCCTGGGCCGGCCCAGCGTTGCGTCGCTGCAAGCGAATCGAGCCAGCCAGCGATACGTGGGTAGTGCAGTGGTTGGACCGGTTGCAACTGTGCGGGCATGAGGATGCCTGTGTGGTCTGGTCCACTGATCGTGAGCGGCCCGCACAGCGCCGTCACGCTGCGCGGCAGCCGTTGAATGTTGTACGGCGACAATGCCCTTGCACCATCACAGTCGCAGCTTCAGCCCTGCAGGTAGATAGGGCCGTCCCAGCCATCAAGGTACTTCGGCAACTCATCGCGAACCTCAATTACGCGTTGCCGGTAGTAGAGATGCATTGTGGGCGCCATGGCAACGTCCAGCCATCCGCCGCCGGCGCGGGCGCGGGCGAGCCCAGCAAGGTATCCAGCATGTCGTACCGCATGACCCGGAGCAAAGTGACGGCAGCGAACTTAACGCGGGGTGTAGAAGAGAAGGGCCCGTCGGAGAGCGGGCCCTTCCTTGTTCATTTGCCGGTTGTTGACGACTGGATGGGCTTCGGGGTGGTCAGATCGTAGGCAAAGCATGCAGCCTGCATTTCCGTAAGCGCCTTCCGTCGATCGTGCGACGCCTCTCTGCGATCCGTGATCACTGGGAGCTTCAGACGAATCACGTCAGCGACGGCTCTACGATCAGCAATTGCCGCGGATCCCCCAAAGCCAGAGTCCTCCAGCGCCTTTCCCGCCATACCAGAGGCGCCCCCCAATGCACTTAGTCCCGCTATTGCACCGGCGTGCTTGGCAGCGTTCGCCGCCGTAAGTGCAGGTGCGATGACCGTGCCCGCGACCAGCCCGATCCCGTACACCC
Source organism: Stenotrophomonas sp. YJH_SMC_64 (assembly GCF_059371375.1). Lineage (NCBI taxonomy): Bacteria > Pseudomonadati > Pseudomonadota > Gammaproteobacteria > Lysobacterales > Lysobacteraceae > Stenotrophomonas > Stenotrophomonas sp. YJH_SMC_64. Next base: position 135,247 of record NZ_JCAFUN010000010.1, read on the forward strand.
AGAGGGACGCCTTTCGCTGATCAACGGATTTGTTCTCCATCCCGAGGATGAGCTTCTTGCATTCCGCCAGTACCGCTGGCAACGCCTCCTCAACGTCCGAGGCGTCATCCACCTCCTCTCCAGGCTCATACCATCCGTCGCGGGGAAGCCTCCTCGGAGGCTTGACTCCGCTGGGATCAGGCGCCTGGGCCTGACCGTCAACGGGGGGCGGCGGAGGTGGAGGTAGAGGTGGTGCTACGGCGGCCCGGGAAGGATGGCCAACGAAAGAGACGTTGTAGGGTGCAGTGGAACCCCCCTTGGTTGAACAACCAACGCAAAGCACAGCCGCAACCAGAACAGCGGTCATCGCCTTCATGTTGCCCCCTGTCGGCGGCGTCATGCCACCGCTGGGGCCTTTACTACCACAGGATTGCGGTTTTCACGGGACCGACAATCCGACGCTGCCTACATTTTGCCGGGCCCAGCTTGGCGGACACCGGTTGCATGGCCTGCGGCCGCGTGAATCCAGCCTCTACCTGGGCCAGGTACCCAGCCCGGACGCACTGCGCCAGTAGTAGTGCTGGTCGACACGGGGTACACCGGGTTCGTCGAAGATGGCCTCTATCCGTCATTCCGCCTGATTGACGATTCGATCATCGGCGGCCGAGTCCGCCTCACCCAGCACCTGCATGGCGTTGCATGACCTGCCGCGCTTGGTTATTGCTCGCGGGTCAGGCGAAGGCTCCCATCGGACGGCAGCAGGATTCGATAGACCTGCCTTTCGCCCGCGTTGATGGTCAGGTTCTGAGACGTTGAAATGTTCGGGCAGGCGCCACCACCTGTGTCGAGCTTCACGAAGTAGGAGCCTGGTGATACATACAGCGTGGCGGCTTCGGACTGGCGAATGTCCATCACCTTCTCATTGTTGAGAGAGATGGCATGCGTGCAGGCAGATCCATGGAAACCCTTGTCCCGCATGATGTAGATCTGCGCACTACGGTCCGGTGACGGCGCCAAGCGTTCGGCCTTGTAGATACGATCAGGAGGCACCGGCCTGGCGGTTTCCTCCGTGACGGGGACCGTGGAACAGCCGATCAACGTGGCCATTGCGGCCGCAGCACCAAGCATTCCTTTCCGCATGATCCCCTCCGTTATTGTTGGCTGATTCTACTGCGCGTCCGCCCTTGCGCAATTCCGAACGGATTGGCAGAAATATTACCTTACGGCATTGCGATTCAATTGCCGCGCGGCAATCCAACTCCAGCCGCCCACCAAGCCTCCCGGCAGAGGTGGGCCGCCGAAGTGTTGAGGGCGATCCAGACGAAGATGGCCGGGGGCGCACGAAGTCGGCAAGTGGCGCGAGGTGCCGCTGGGCCGGTATGCGCGCTGTGTACTTCGCTGTCTATCCGATCCGCTTGTCGCCGTGCACAAGAACACGGTATGGCCATCACCGGAGTGCCGTTGCGACAGGTGCAGATCCTGGCCGGGCATGCCGACTAGGCCACTACTGGAAGTGCTACGAGCACCTCTCCCCCTGAGGGCGATGACGGTGCGGTGGCGAAGCCAACCTATTGATTCGCCATTACCACCACTGTGACCAAATGGCGCCTTTTGATGGCCCGATATGGCCTGTGGCGATATAGCGGCTTTCGCAAGTTGTTGATTCTGGCGACCCCGGCCCGATTCGAACGGTCGACCTTCCCCTTAGGAGGGGATTTCGTCGCCCGCTCAATCAGCAACTTACGAAGTGCCTGGGACCAGCGTGGGTCCATTGCCACTCGATCACACGACGCTGGTGATTACTGCCCCATCAGGGAACCCAAGAGGCAGGGCTGGCAAATGTCCACCTTTCCCAACAACCCATGCTACGTGACCAAAGAGTTCTCCCGCCAAAATCGGCAAAAGCTCGCGCTTGGTTGAAGAGTATAAGTGAAGCGCCAGCACGTTCACGCTGCGCTTACATTGCACGCCAATCTACAACTCCAGGAAGGAACTGAAATGCGTTTGAAGGCTGCAAAGGTCATTCTCGGAATATCGCTTTTCACAAGTGCCCTCTCCGCACACGCAATCGACTCAATAACCTGTGATGACTGCACTTTGACAAAGCGTCAGATGCAGTCAAAGGCAGGAGGAGACGGAGACTACTACTTCTGGGATTTCAAGAATCGACGCCTGTACCACATGAACGTATCCGGTAGTGGCGGCCCGCTTTATCGCGCAGCTGCCGCTCCAGGCGGAACAAAAGTAAAGGAAATCATGCTGACTGCGGACGAACAAGCAATGTTCAATGCGGGCATGCAGCTCTACGACGCGAATGGCCGGTCTGAGACGGTTAGAGTCCAAGCGCCTGTATATGACAGCCGCGCTGCGCTCAACTCATTCGGTGGCGCGATCGCCGCAGCGCCCACCCAGGCTATACCACTCGCCGATCCACCTCAGACCTACCCGATGAATGCAATGGATGCGGTGACGACACCGGCTTGGCGTGAGGCGGCTATTGCGAAAACACTATCCTACGACAATCTCGGGCCTTTGCGGTTTGTGGGAGAGACCCTTCGTGTTCTCGTTTCAGGCTTCTCTCAAGCCGTCAACATCACAAAGCTGCCGAGCCCCTTCAGCATCGTAACCACTATTCCCTTCCCTGACGGCTCTTACATTCTCGTGCAATACACCTATCAAGATCACGGGTACAGATACATCCGTGGATCCGGGCGAGACGCAGCAGGCAATGTGATTCCTGACGGGCAGAAGGATATTGCGAGCCCCGATCAAGCTTCCCAAACGTACATTTATCCGACGGGCCCACTTGCGGCAGGCCCGGGTGGTGAGATGATAAGACACCTCGACAACCTGGGTGTCCGTTGGATCGGCGCAAACTCTCCACCGGTATATGTTGGTTTCCGAATCGGCTGTTCCTACACTCCCTCAGGTGCACAATGCCAAGTGAACTCCCTAACCCCATAGAACGTGGATCAGAGCGACTGATCCACGGAAACGGCATTCTTATCCGGGCATTTTTGATCCTGACGATGAGCTCTGCAGTATGGATGCTGGCCGGACTGTCGATCGGAAGGGGTGCCAAGGGCGCTCTTGTCTGGCCGTACATCATTCCATCCCTCGTCTTCATCGCGCTCATCGTTTCCTATAGAGCGAGGGTGCGGAATGCCGAATGGTTCACCAATAAGCCACGGACGCTGTTCCTGCTTACTCTGTCTTGGATTGCCTGCGCAGTTGGGCTTGTTCTTTCAGTAGCACCCTTCTGATGACTGAGCCCTGCCGTCGTGATGGCGGTGGGGCTCACATTTCCTCATGAGGGCTGCGCCCTACAGCACCAGTGCTCTCTCGCCTGAATCGACAGGTCACCCTCGCACGCGCCTCCAGCCGATACTCGATGGAACCGTCGGCGCGTTCCACCTTGAACGCATAGGCGTCCGGCACATTGGGGTCGCCCGCAGCGCGAAGGGCAACCTGGCCCGGGTCGGTCAGGTCCTCGGCCACCTCCACCTGAGGGTCACCGGCGTTAGTGATGCCCTTGCCCTTCAGCGCCACCAGGGTGTCCAGCGTGTCGTACTGGACGATGTTGGTGCTGATGCCGCGCTCACCGATGCTGCCGACCTTCTTCACCTGCGCGAAGGTCAGGGCCTTGAACTCGGTCTCGGGCAGATCGGTGTGCAGGTTGTTCTCCAGGTACCGCTGGATGATAGTCTTGTCGCTGTGCTCGCACATCTTGCGGGTGGCGAGCAGGTTGAACTTCGACCAGGCAGCAGCAGCGTGTTGGCGATCAACGCCGTGTTCGTGCCGTTGAACACGTTGAGCAGCGCCTGATTGAGCATACCCACGATCAGCTCGGAGTCGGTAAAAGCTGTCCAGCTGCCAGTCGGGGCAGCAGTCGGAATCACGCCAGCGGCATTGAACAGGCCGGTGAAGCCCTTACGGCAGGGTAAGGTGAATCATCGTGCGGCCTCCTTCAGCTGCAGCCGGGAAAGGGTGACGTTCAGGGCGGCCAGCTCGTCCATCTTCATGACGAGCCACATGCGGCGTTGCTCGTGGATGCCGTTGAAACTGCCCAGGTGGCAGCCCTTGCACAGGCCACGGTGGTGTAGTGCTGCCCCTACTTGATGTGGTGGGCGTCGCTCGGTCCTGGTCGGCTACAGACACTGCATGGCAGCAGCTTTACTGCTTCCACGTGCCGCTCCTCTGCAGGAGTGAACGCCTTCTAGTTCTTCGAGCGCATCAGCAGCCCTCCCAGATCGGCAGGGGAGTGCGTATCCTCCCGCCATGGATAGGGGGAAATATCGACATGGGCTCGAGGAATCGGATCAACTGGATCACGGTGCTGCTGTACGTCGCGCTGATCACGGCGGGCTTCGGTGCAGCTCTTGGGCTGCTGTCCCTGACCGGACAGATATCGCTTGGCAAAGACGCGCCCGCGTGGGTTCAGGCCATTGGTAGCATCGTGGCCATCCTTATCGCTGTTGCAGTTCCTTCGGCTCAGCACTATCTGACTGAGAGAAAACAAGAGCGCGAGATGGCCGATAAGGCGCGCAGCCTGGGGCTGATGCTGCTGCCACACATCCAAGAGTTTGCCGAAAGAAACAATGCTGTGTGGACCGACGAGGATCCGGACGAACACGCGCAGTCTCTCGGTGAAGATGCCTGCGTGATCGGTCCGCTCGCTGAGAGTGCACTGAACATTCCACCAGCTATCACCGCAGTGATTTCGCGAATTCATGAACTTGGCCCTGCAGCCGAAGGCCTCCAGCGCGCGATCTACAACGTCACACGCGCTCGCGAGCTGATGATCGTCACCGGCGCCACCGTCGAGCACCTTCAAAGCGGCCCTCTGTATAAATCTCGAATGGCCACCTACAGCAAGAGCAAGTTCTATGGCCTGCTCTGGGACACGCTGGCGGCTCTGACCACTTCGCAGAATCGCATCGAGGCGTTTTTCTTCCGCCCTTCCGCGCTTAATCCCTCTGATTGATTCTTTCACGCCACTCTCCTGTTCTGCCCGGCCATTTTCCAGAACTCGGCGCGCACGTCGTCGAGCATCACATGGGTGTAGCGGCGGCCGATGTACTCGGTCAGACCGTCGAACAGCTCCTGGAACCGGGCCTGTTCCATCTCGCCGAATGACAGGCTCTCTGCGCGCTTGACCGGGATGGTGCGGATTTCCGGCAGCGCGCCGGCCGGCACCTTGCGGGCGCCTGCACCCAGAGGCGCCTCGCAGGCGTCCAGCACCGCGGCGATCACTGGGGTGGCGTCCATTTCCACGATCTCGCAGCAGACGTCAGCGTCCAGCTGCAGACGCTTCACCGCATCGTGCGCGCCCAGCTGCTCCCCGCCTTCGACGATGTCGACCATCAGGTGTCCGATCTTGTGGATGAGGCGGTGCTGCGATTCCTCGCGCGGCTGCTTCAGCTCGCCGCGGGTCTCCCGGCCCGCGCGGAACTTGCGATCGCGTAGCAGGCGCTGGTCGACGGCATTGGCCGCCTGCGCGGAGGTGTTCTTCTGCTTTGCCATGATGGTCTCCGAGGGACGCCCGCGCTGGGGCGTCCCTCCGTTCGTGGGCCGAGGCAGTTAAGCCGCAGCGCCGTGCTTGAAGGTCTTCACCGCGCCGCCCACGTCAACCAGGTTGCCGCCAGAGCGCATCCAGGCCATGAAGCCCACCTGGCCCTTCTTCACATAGGCCGAGTCGTTGAAGCGGAACAGGGTCACTGCCATCACGTCGCGGATCTCGTAGTAGCTGAAGTCGCCGAACGCGATCGAGGTGGCGCCTGCGGCCGGGGCGGGGCGTGCTGGTTGATCTGGATATCGCGGTTCAGCAGACGATCCGGCGCACCGCCCGGATTGTCCTGCTCGTAACCCGGCACGAAGATCGGCCGGCCCGTCGAAGTCGCCGGCAAGCCGAGCGTTCGCGTTATAGGCGGCCAGCCGTGACCGACTACGACTTCTTCGCCGCCATGGCCGGCGGCACCCCGCCCATCACCCCACCCACTGCCCCCCTGCCCTGCGCTCTCCCCCTGTAGCGCAGGGAGCCCGCGCCGGCCGGGCTCCACCGGCCGGCAACCCATCCCAGGAGTCCAGCGTGCGCAACCACCTCGACATCTTCGATCACGACCTCGCCCGCATTGCAGCAGCGGTGCGCTTGCCTACTGCCGCCACAGCATGCTGCGGTCTGAGCGCAGGAACCTCAGGCGGGGTCCTGCAGCGCAACTTCGAATGCGGCGGCAGAGCAATGCTCTGCGTCGGATCGGATCCGTCGAAGCCTGGACAGGGTGAGATTGAACGAGACTTGCCACTCCGCTCGCCTCACAGTGAACCCATCCTCCGTTTGTCCAACGTCGGGCCAATTGCTGTAGGAAGAAAACGAGCTCCTTTGAATGTAGAGGTCGCCCAGCAACCGTCCAAGCCTCAGCCCTATGGCGGGGCTACAAACGTGGAAACTCGGAAGCATCCGCCCAGCATTCTCGACACTGAGGCTATGCGCCTGATCGGACATTGTCTTACGTGCAGATTTGCTCGCAATGAACTCTTCGAAAGCGAAAGCTCTCCCGTCTTCCATCAAGCTAATACAAGCCGTCGACCATCGGACGACGGCTTCGAGCTCAGCAGAAAGAAAGGAAAGAATGACCCGCTCCTGACGAGCTCTCTCTTCCATTTCACGTTGCTCAGCAGTCGCCGCCTTTTCCCTAGCCTCTCGTTGACTAGTCTGAGAGAGCTCGTTGGCCTGATAAGCGAGATACGCAACCGCGATAGCGCCGAGGAGAGCAATTTCCGCAGCACCCATTGCCACACCAACAGCCCAAGCGTCCCACCACACCTCACAAGTACTGCTAAGCGGCCAGCACTGAATTACGCCGTCCAGCATGCTCATTCCCTGATCCCCCTTTGGACTCGGCCGCATTCTGCCATGGCCCGGTGCCCGGAGGCGTGCTGTGCATAGCCAGCTCGACATCCTCGATCACGACCCAGCCCGCATGGCAACGGCCAACCGAGCAGCCGCCGAGCGCGGACTGCACCACGTGCAGTTCACCGCCACCGTCCGACAGGAACGCCATGAGTACTACCTGGGCGAAGCCGAACGCTGGGAACACCTCCCCGCGCACAGCGAGCGCTCCACCCACAGCAAGGACATGCATGCATGAGCAACCACAAGACGACCCAAGCGGACGTGTGGCTCGGTGGGACGGCCAGGCTGGAGCATGTGCTGCCACCGCTACCGTGGACGACCTACAAGGCCTACAGCGACGCAAGCGACCTTTCTTCCGTATGGCTTCAACGGCTCTCACCAGCGCCGCCATGGAGCCCACCGCGGCCTCTTCTTAGGCCCCGCGAATATACGTGCGTTGATCTCTTCGAGGGCTTTCTCCAGCTCCGTGTCCGCAATCTCCAGATGCGTGTCCAGAATGTTCAAAATCAGAATCCGATCTTCAGCGCCAGGTCGCAGCGCACTTCTAACTTGGTACTTCATTTTCCTGGCCGCGACAGCGCAGGCCACCGCGACCGCAAGTCCTTGGGCCGCTTTGTGCAGCTCGTGGATGCGATGGAGGTTTTCTCGTACGGAAGCCGGAGCTTGAAGAACGTCACCGCCCTCTGCCTCAAAGCTTTCATTAATCGCTTGGGCGTGATCGTGTTGGATGTGGTGCCGCAACTTCCGAATGCGTTCGTGCCACTCCTGAACATCGGGCTCCAAGAGCGTGGACAGGCCAAGGGCTCGTTCCAGCGCTTCTTCCCGTCTGCGTCTCTGTTCTCGAAGCGATATTTGCAGCGCCAGAAACGCGGCAAAGAACGTCCCAATTGCCGACCATGCATCCCAGTCAACCAGACATTTACTGCCGAGCCACCAGCACTGACTGACGCCATCCAGCATACTCATTCGCTGATCCCCCTGTGGATTCGCCGGCATTCTGCCACGCCATGGCGCGTGGAGAGCTGCCATGGGTGACCGGCTGCTCACCGCTGTACAGGCCAAGCACACAGCGCGCGTCTTCCTCAGCGAGGCGCGAGCGCGGCGGCATGGCCTCGGGGCTACTGGTTCTCGTTCAACGCCGCTCAGCGCGCGCGTTTGCGCGCCACCGCCCCGCCCCACTGCCGGAGCCGCCGCGCGCACCGGCACTGCCGGCCCAACTGGATCTGTTCGCATGAGCGCTCTAGCGTTTCCGCTCAGCCTCAAGCTCCCCCAGCACAGCCGCCAAGCCGCGATTGCTGGCAATCGCTCGATCATGCCGGGTCTCCCCAGGCTTTCCCGAGTTGAGCCATTCCATCGCCCACGTCCGAAGCACCAGGTTTGCCGCTTCCAGAACTACCTAGTGGCGAGCATTCCTCTACCCATTCGCGAGCCGAGGGCCGAACACCATGAGCAGAGTTGCGCCCGGCTCCAGAAGCTGTTGCGCCGCATCCCCCTCCAGATGCTCACCGTGGTGAACCTGCCTAGCCAGTGCATCCAACAAATCGGCGAGCGACCGGTCAGCGCCAGGAGCCACGGTGCTCGGATCTGCTGCCTTTCCCCACAGTTTCCTTTGCCGCCTTGTCGTCTAGCAACCTGGCCTCGTACCAGTCCAGATACCACTCCAAGTAGTCGCGGACCTTTGGCAGGCGCGCCGAGATCCGCCCCCCCCCTTGGGTCAGTTCTGCTTCTTTCGCGGCACGTATTCTCTCCGCCTCACGGGCGTCAGGTTGCCCAATGGACCAACGAAAGCGCTCGCCGCCTTCCGCCCAGTCGAGGTGGGCCTTGCTGCCGCGCCAGTAGAGTCGAACCTTTGCCATTCCTCTGCACCTTCGATCGCGGCATAGAGCGCCGCCTTTTCGTACAACTGCTTTCCCATGAAGCGGCGGGAGTGAGCCCATAGCACATGGCGTTCTTCCTGAACTGGCTATTGGAGACGCCGCAGTAGTGGGCGGCTTCGTCAACGGTCAGCCAATCCTCCACTGATAAATCGAGCCTTTCAGCGGCGCCCATTGGCGCCTCCTGCGGCCTTCCTGAGCCAAGAAGTGCGCCTTCTGAAGCACGGTCACAGTACCGAACTGGATGCACGCATCCCCCAGCGGCTGCGCGTACTGGCCGGCGCCCATGGCGGCCGCTACGGTTTCGGTGCTCACCATGGTCTCTCCTGCATAGGTGCCCGCCCCGCAACCGGCTGATGCGCGAGGATGTGGTTGGTCCGGGGGGGCTGCGGGCGCAGAGGGCCGATCACCACCGCTGCCTAGGCGCTGCCCGGCCTCTAAAGGCCGTGCGCAGACCGCACGCCTGCGTTGTCGCCAACCCCAATCGCCTCACGGCGAGCGGAGGGGCTTTCGGCGCGGAGGTTGATCGGTGTTCGGGTCCCGGAAACGCAGAAGCCCCAGCGCAGGGCCGGGGCTTCAGGGACAATTATTGACAGTTGCAGAATTAGTTCATTTCCTAACGTCACTGTCAATCACTTCGGGATGGGGCGACCCAGCTCCTCATGCAAGCCGGCCTTCTCGCCAGTCTCGTTCATCGGGAGGATGGCTTGCGAAAGATCTGTAATCTCAGAACGCTGGTTTCTGACCTTGCGCGAATTCTCCACTCGATTCAAGTAATCGCCCAATGTCAGCATATTCATGACGCTGGTGGACTGCGACCCCTGGGTGGCGGCTTGCTTGAGCGAATGCATCTGATTTGCTAGCCCGGCCTTGTCGCGCTCAAGCTCACGAATGCGGTTTTCTGCATGTTTGAGTGCCTGCGTGTCAGTCTCACCTTTACTCTCGAGCCGCTCTTTGCTTTCCACAGCTTCGCGGAGCTGTTCGTCCTTCTGGGTCAGCTGGTCACGGAGCTCCCCTACCGCCATGAATATCTTCGAAACATCAGCATCGGGGACGACATCCACCCAATTCTCGATCGACCCAACTACTTCTAGCTGGAGCGTCCGGATTGATTCGAGCACTTCATCAAGGTTGCGCATAGCGACTTGAGCTCGGACCTCTGGAACCTGCTGCTTCTGAGAGTCAGCAACGAAAGTGGCGACCCTTCGCTCCAGCGCAAGCGTTTTGGTCAGAATCAAACGCAGACCACGCACAGCCATCCGGCCACTTGCATATAGCTTACCGTCTTGGTTGATAGCTGCCATCGCTGTCGAGATCCTCGCCCCGACCACGCCCGTTACCACAGCGACAACGATTTGCAGCAAGGCATTGTAGTTCTCACCTACAGCTTTGGGTCCGAACCAGCCCAGCACGACGCCGACGGCTATGAGTAGAAAAGTATAGGGGTCCAGAACGACCTTCAGGAATACTCCCCAAGGTCTAACCACTCCTACGAGCCAACGGCCAAAACCATAGAATGCCCCTCCACCGGACGTTGGAGTGCCACTCTTCACATTTGCTGCATTCTCCGCCGCAGGATCGCCTGCCATGATCTTCCCCTGACGTCACACCGCCATTCGGCCCCGGATCCAGTCTAGGGCCTTGACTAGCTCATAGCGATACTGTCGAATCGTTAACGAACCGCCATACCTCTCAGCCACCATACGCGCCTTGCCCGCGCACAGAAGGCGGCAGCCGACGCCGCGGCAGAGGCAGCGGCCCAGCAGCAGACCGAACCGGTGGCAGCCGCGCCGGCAGCGACTGCGGCACCGGCGCGAAGCGCTCCGACGGCAATGGCCAGCACCCCGGCACCGAACGCCGCGCCGCGCGAGGTCGCCAAGATCAAGCCGGGCGACATCAACGCGCGCATCGCCCCGCTCTTGATCAGCGCCGACGGTCTGGCCCTGCTGGGGTTCAAGCCGATCAATCCCACCGGTGCCACTAAGCTCTACGACCAGGCGCAGTTCCCGGACATGTGCCGGGCCATGATCCACGGTCTGCAGGATGCGGCCGACCAGTACCCGCTGGCCGCGTGATGGAGCTCTGGCGCACCAGCGAACTGCAGGCCCTGCGCCAGATGGAGGGCCGCGACGCGATGACCGTCGCGGATGCCCTCGGACGCTCGCCCCGTGCGGTTCAAGACATGGCCCGCTGCCAAGGGATGCCGGTACCGCGCCAGCGTCATGCCCGGTACTGGCCGGCCACCACTAAACGCCGCGCCCGGCAGCTCCGGGCCAGCGGCAACACCGTCAACCAGATCAGCGCCGCGCTGGGTGTCCCGTTCGGGACGGTGCGCCGCTGGGTCTACGAAGGAGCAGCAGCATGACCAGCATCCACGTGAAGCCCGTCTTCAGTGGCGCGACCGACCGCGAAAAGGACCAGGCCCGGCAGAAGCTGGCGAGTGACATCGCACGCTTCAAGGCCGCCGGCGGCAAGGTCGAAATCTCGGGCACAAGCGGCATCGACAAGAGCACGATCAGCCGCAGGCAGGTGGTTGAGGCTCGACACGGTCGCCGCGGTGGTAAGAAGGCAGCAAAGGCATGAGCCGCCACATCGAACGCCGCGCGCCCAAGGAGACGCTGGGCTTCGCTTGGGGCCGGTTCCCAACCGTCGACGGCAGCGCAATCACCTGGCGCCTGTACCGCCGCGACCACCGCCGTGCGCTGCACATGCACGCAGAGACCTTCTTTGCCCAAGAAGACCGCGCAGTGATCGCCAGGCACCTGCGCCGCGCGCGCCGCCACCTTCGCGACCAGGTGGATGAGATCGACCTAGTTGCGATGGGGCTGGCAGAGTAAGCAATTTAAGCGACCGGGATTCTTTCCTGTCCCTCGGTGCGCTCGCTTTCGCTGAGAACCTCCTCGCGGAAGCGATCGACCAGATCAGGAGCGATGCTAGCCACGAATTGAAGTTGCTGCCGCAGCACCTCCAAAGCCATCCGCCTGCCGGTGTACGAGACGCTGATACGTGTAGCCATGATCGTCGGTATCGGCTGGTGCTCGTGGATGTGCGCGGCGATGTGGCAGGCAGCCGCGTTGATATCCCTGCTGTGGCTGATCATCGTCGCCAGGTCCGCGCCGAGATCTACGGACAGGTAGTGGATCCGCTCGGCGATGGCTTCCGCGCTGGGCAACAAAGGTTCGGCGAGGCGCTCAACTGCGTTTTTCACGGCGCGCCAATCTTTGACCCTGCTCGGGTCGAGTGTGGGCAATGCGTCAAGTTCAGCCGCGTAGGTCTGGATCTTCTTCGGCACAGCGGTCACTTCGTGAAGCAAAAGGCGTCCAACGATTCGGGCTTGTGCCTTCCACAGAACCTGAGAGTCCAGGTGTTGCCTCGCAGCGATAGTTGCGGCTTGCCGGGATGTGCGCCACGCAAGGAAAGCAACCAGAACAGTCACCAGACCCACGGCTGCGGTGGCGATGGCTCCCCACCCCGCCCAGAACGTCGCGCACTCCGCCTTCATCGAAAGGCATTCACTAAATCCCAGAGCCATCCCATGGTCCCCCTCTCTGTGCTGGAGCCGATTCTGCCATGACCTTCATCCATCGGAACGAGCGGGTCTAAGTGTAGGAACGGCTCTGACGAACTACCGTCGTCTGGAGCGAGACCAGCAACCGCGACATGATCCTGACCGACCGCCGCGGCGCGCGATCATGCGATCCAATCAATGCTGATCGCTGAACCACAGACACTCAACTCCCTTGTTCGTGGCCTCCAAGGTCAATACCGGTGAGCTTCTTTATCGCGAGCAAGACGTTCTGGGCGGCGAGCTCCACGTTGTCAAGAGCCGTCGTGTAATCAGAGAGTCTATGAAAAGGATGATTACCATACATATCAATCTCCTCGCCGGCGTCCAGAAAGGCATTCAGCACATCAAGGCTGGACTGCAAATTGGAGACACCAATAGAGATCATTTCCAGGCCATCAGAGAGGATGACAAATGGAACTTGCCCCTTAACCCTCAGAAGACCTGAGACAGTCTTGGCGTCGGCCCCAGCGGCCAAGGCCTTCGGTATTTCAGGCAGGATCTTGTTCTTAATCGTCTTAGTTTGATCCCGCACGTCGAGGATTTTCGGAAGAAGACGATTGATTTCGATAAACGAGATCTGACGCTCTCGCGTGGCACGCCTCTCGTTATCCACCTTGTAGTTGCGAGCGGGAACGTACACCGCGAGAAATGTGGCAATGGCAGCAGCCCAACCACCGATAGCAGACACGGCCGTCCAGTCAAGTCGACAGGTGGGCGCGAAATTGAAGCAAGGAACCATGACTTCAGCAACGATCATCTGGCCATTTCCATATGGTGGAGACGCCATTCTGCCATGGAGAGCCGCCGTGTCTGACACGGCGCTCAGCGCTAAACCAGATAACGGCGCGCTTTCGGCGACGGGCAACCATCGGAATCTGCACATTGGGGCTGCCCACTGCTCCATCCTGCCTAGTAATCCATTTGCCACGACTGCGCGTCTCTCGGAGATTGCCCATGACTGACCAGCTGCTCACCGCCGCAATGGTCCACGTGTTCGCCCTGGCCGGGTTTGCGGCCGGCATCGCCACCCTGTGGGCGATCAGCCGCGCATGCCTTGCCGCGCGCGCCGGGCTGCGCTGGTGCTGGCGGAGGTGAGCTCATGGCCAATAAGTTTGGAAACGCCGACGGCGGCGGCTTCAACAAGGAAACGTGGCTCACGCCGCCACACATCCTCGCCGCGCTCGGTCCCTTCGACCTCGACCCCTGCGCAGCCCCTTCGCCACGCCCTTGGCCGTCGGCCGCCAGGCACATCGAGTTGCCCGGGGACGGCCTGACGGCGGAGTGGCAAGGTCGGGTGTGGTGCAATCCGCCATATGGGGCCCAAGCCGTTCGCTGGCTTCAGCGGATGGCGGAACATGGGAACGGTGTGGCTCTGGTTTTTGCACGAACCGAGACGACCATGTTCCAGGATCAGGTCTGGCCACGGGCCCACGCAGTTCTGTTCTTGCGCGGCCGCATCGCGTTCTGTTCACCAGACGGCAAACCAGCAATGAGCGACGGGCACCGTCCGTCCTCATAGCCTACGGGGAATCCAACGCGCGGCAGCTGGCCGCCTGTGGGCTCGAAGGGTATTGCATGAAGCTCGAACCGGCATTTCGAAAGAACGATGACCTGTTCGGGGCTGCCGCATGAACGCCCAGCTCTTCCCCCGCGAACCGCGCCGCATGAGGCAGCCGGCCAAGGACGTGCTGCGCGAGCAGCTGGTGGTCGCGGCCGATGAAGTGATCTGCCTTCGCGCAGAGGTTCTGCGCATGCGCGATGCAGCAACCCAGGCCACCGAGCAGCTGCGCGCTGCGCTGGCCGCGAACTGAAGGAGGACTCGATGGGAGCTGCTGAAAAGCTAGACATCGTCGGAAAGGACTGGCTCACCGTGGACGAGGCCGCGCACTACTGCGGGGTTTCACGAAGCCAGTTCGATTCGAACATCGCCGACTACGGCATCGAACCACGAAATTTCATGGGCAAGAAGCTCTACGAGAAGGCTGCCCTCTACTCTGCAATCTACGGCTCCAAGCAATGGTCAAGGTCACAATCTTCTGGCGCGATGTCGCCGCGTACCTCAACTGGCGGGAAGGCGGCAAGCGAAGCCGTGTCGCCATTGGTCGCGTCAGCCCACGCGAGGCTGAGCGCGTACGAGCAGCGAAAGAAGCGGAACTGACTCATGGTGTGCGCATCCTCCCCCGGCTGCCCACTGTCAGGGATTTCCTGGAGGCGTACCTGGACTGGTACAAGGCGGAACACCCGACTACGCACGGCAAGGCAAAGAGCGAGGTCCGACTGTTCATTGCTCGCTTCAGCCATCGACCGATCGACACCCTGCGCCCGATGGAAATGGAGTCATACAAGACAGATCGCCTGACCAAGGACAAGGTGGCACCAGAGACCGTGGGCAAGGAGGTGCGTAGGCTGCAGGCCGCGTTCCGACGTGGGGTGCAGTGGAAGGAACTGGACTTCAACCCGCTGGAGGAAACCAGGGCTCCGCGAGGCGTGCGTAGCGTGGCGGTGCGGTTCTACGACCGGGCCGCGATGCGCAAGCTATACCGGGCGAACCCCTCTCGGGCGCCTCTGTGGCTGTTCATGGCCCACACGGGTCTGCGCCGCGGTGAGGTGGTTGGAATGGGCAAGGATGCGGTGGCCGGGTGCAGGCTCAGGATCGAAAGCGATCCAGACGAAGGTGGCCAGGGACGCACGATGTCGGGCAAGTGGCGCGAGGTGCCGCTGAATCGGTATGCGCGCTGGGCGCTTCGCCACCTACCCGATCCGCTGGTGGCCGTGCACAGGGACACACTGTCCGACTGGTTCGCCTCAGATGCCAAACGTGCGGGAATCGGTGGCAGCCTCCACCGGCTGCGGCACACCTTCTGCGCCCACATGGTCATGGCCGGAGTGCCATTGCGACGGGTGCAGATTCTGGCCGGGCACGCTGATTACGCCACGACCGAGAAGTTCTACGCTCACCTAACGCCTGAGGGCGACGATGGCGCCGTAGCGAAGCTCAAGTACTGATCCGCAGCGCTGGGACCACTGGGACCACTGGGACCACTGGGACCAAATCCTGTGGATATGCAGGAAACAGTGGGAAATGCTCGCCACTAAGTCTGCCTAAGTGACTGATTCTGGTGACCCCGGCCCGATTCGAACGGGCGACCTTCCCCTTAGGAGGGGGACGCTCTATCCAGCTGAGCTACGGGGCCATGCAGCCGGGAAGTTTACAGGCAACACACCCTGCCCTCCAAGCATTCATGTTCCACCCGATTTCGCTGGCGCGTTGCACCATGGCCGGACAGGCCGCTCTGCTACCATCGGCGATTCAGTTCATCGCGCCCCCCACCTGCCCGCGATGGCACCAAACAACGTAACGAAACACAGGAGTCTGCATGTCTTCCGAGCTGCTCAAGTCCCTTGGCCTGGACGCGATCAACGCTGGCACGTACCTGGGCAACGGGGAGTGGTCGAGCGCGACCAGCGGTGAGCTGATCACCCCGGTCAACCCGACCACCGGCGAGCCGATCGCGCAGGTCCGCGCGACCACCGAGGCCGAGTACGAGACCGTCGTCGCCCGCGCCCAGGAAGCCTTCAAGGTCTGGCGCACCACGCCGGCCCCGCGCCGCGGTGAAGCCGTGCGCCTGTGCGGTGAAGCGCTGCGCAAGCACAAGGACGCCCTGGGCTCGCTGGTCGCCCTCGAAATGGGCAAGAGCAAGCCGGAAGGCGATGGCGAAGTGCAGGAGATGATCGACATCGCCGATTTCGCCGTGGGCCAGAGCCGCATGCTGTACGGCTACACCATGCATTCCGAGCGCCCCGGCCACCGCATGTACGAGCAGTACCACCCGCTGGGCCTGGTCGGCATCATTTCTGCCTTCAACTTCCCGGTCGCGGTGTGGAGCTGGAACTCGTTCCTGGCCGCCATCTGTGGCGACGTGTGCATCTGGAAGCCGTCCAACAAGACGCCGCTGACCGCCATCGCCTCGCTGAAGATCTGCAACGACGCCCTGCGCGAAGCCGGCTTCCCGGACATCTTCTTCCTGATCAACGATGCGGGCACCGCGCTGTCGGAAAAGATGGTCGATGACCGTCGCGTGCCGCTGATCAGCTTCACCGGCTCGACCCAGGTCGGCCGCACCGTCAACGAGAAGGTCGCGCGCCGCCTCGGCCGCTGCCTGCTGGAACTGGGTGGCAACAACGCCATCATCCTGGACGAAACCGCCGACCTGAAGCTGGCCGTGCCGGGCATCGTGTTCGGCGCTGTCGGCACCGCCGGCCAGCGCTGCACCACCACCCGCCGCCTGATCGTGCACCGCTCGATCTACGCCGACGTGCTGGCCACTCTGGTCAAGGCCTACAAGCAGGTCGAAGGCAAGATCGGCGACCCGACCGATGCGGCCAACCTGATGGGCCCACTGAACAGCGACGGCGCCGTGCAGCAGTTCCTCGATGCCATCGCCCAGGCCAAGGCTGCAGGCGGCACCATCGAAACCGGCGGCACCCGCATCGACCGCGCCGGCAACTTCGTGCTGCCGGCGATTGTCTCCGGCCTGAAGAACAGCGATGCCGTGGTCCAGCACGAGACCTTCGCGCCGATCCTGTACGTGATGCCGTACGACACCCTCGATGAAGCCATCGACATGCAGAATGGCGTGCCGCAGGGCCTGTCGTCCTCGATCTTCACCCAGAACCTGAAGACTGCCGAGAAGTTCCTGTCGGCCGCTGGCAGCGACTGCGGCATCGCCAACATCAACATCGGCACGTCCGGTGCGGAGATCGGTGGCGCCTTCGGTGGCGAAAAGGACACCGGCGGTGGCCGCGAGTCCGGTTCGGACGCCTGGAAGGTCTACATGCGCCGCCAGACCAACACCATCAACTATTCGGACTCGCTGCCGCTGGCCCAGGGCATCAAGTTCGATCTGTGATGGCGGACGTTTCTGCCATGGCTGCGGGTCAGAGCGCCTCCGGGGATCTGACCCCTGCCCAGGGCCGGATCCCCAATGGGGCTCCGACCCTCGATTTCACCGGTCGCCGCGTGCTGATCGCTGGCGGCAGCAAGGGCATCGGTCGTGAAATGGCGCTGGCATTCGCCGGCGCCGGTGCGCAGGTCTCGGTCTGCGCCCGCGGCCAGGCCGGACTGGATGCCCTGCGTGCCGATGCGCAGGCACAGGGCACCCCGCTGCATACCGTCTCCGCCGATCTGGCCGACGCCGGCCAGATCCAGGCCTGGCTGCAGGCCGCTGCTGATGCACTCGGCGGCATCGATGTACTGATCAACAACGCTACCGGCTACGGCATGGCCGACGACGAGGATGGCTGGGCCGCCAGCCTGCAGATCGACCTGATGGCGGCGGTACGGGCCTCGCGCCTGGCACTGCCATGGCTGCGCGCATCCAGCGATGCCTGCATCCTCAACCTGTCCTCGATCGCCGCACAGCAGCCGCGCCCCGGTGGCGCGCCCTACGCCGCCGCAAAGGCCGCGCTGTCGCACTACACCACGTCGCAGGCATTGGCGCTGGCCAGGGACCGGATCCGGGTCAATGCGATCGCGCCGGGCTCGATCGAGTTCGATGACGGCCTGTGGGATCGCCGCCGCACCGAAGATCCGGCGCTGTACCACGGCACCCTGGCGAAGATTCCGTTCGGCCGCTTCGGTCATCCGCGCGAAATTGCCGACGCCGCCCTGTTCCTGTGCTCGCCGCTGGCGCGCTGGGTCACCGGCAGCGTGCTCAACGTGGATGGCGGCCAGGTGTTGATGGGCTGATACCGGCACTCCGGTAGCTGCCAACCTTGGTTGGCATGCCTTTCGTCGACCAAGGTCGGCGCCTACCAGGGCTGGCACCTCGTTCGCCCACCAGGGTCCACGCCTGCCATCGCATCCGCCGGGCATGGGATTGCCCGGGCAGAGGCACTATCATGTGCACACTGCCAAGGAGGACCCCGATGAGCGTGGCACCCCGACAGACAAGCGCCCTGGCCGTGGTCAGCCTGGTCATGGGCATCGCCAGCTGGACCGTCCTGCCCTTCGTGGCCAGCATCGTGGCCATCATCACCGGCCACATGGCCCGCGCCGAGATCCGCCGCCGCCCGCACGAACTGGAAGGTGATGGCCTGGCCGTTACCGGCCTGGTGCTGGGCTGGGTGATGGTCGGCGCGGTACTTGCCGCCATCCTGGTCTTCATCCTGTTCTTCGGTGGCCTGGCGTGGCTGGCCGCGGTGTCGAACTGACGCCATGACCACCTCCGACAGCACTGAACGCTTCAGCAGCCGCGTCGCCGACTACGTCCGCTACCGGCCCGATTACCCGCCCGCGCTGCTGGAATGGCTGCACGGCCCGATGGATGTCAGTCACCAGGCCCGTGTCGCCGACATCGGTGCTGGCACCGGCATTTCCAGCCGTCAGTTTCTGGCCAGCGGTCATCCGCTGGTGGCGGTCGAGCCGAACGCCGCCATGCGCGCCGCCGCCGAAGAGTGGCTGGCACCGCAGTATCCGGGCTTTTCCGCCGTCGATGGCCGCGCCGAGGCCACCGGCCTGGACGATGCCAGCATCGATCTGGTCAGCGTCGCGCAGGCGTTCCACTGGTTCGACACCGTGGCAGTGCGCGCCGAGTGGCAGCGCATCCTCTGCCCCGGTGGCCTGGCACTGATCTACTGGAATTCGCGCCTGCTCGATGCCAGTCCATTCCTGATCGGCTATGAACAGCTGCTGCTGGACTACGGCACCGATTACACCGCGGTGGCCGAGCGCTACCAGGACGATGCCACCATGCAGGCCTGGTTCGGCCGCGGCCTGCGCGGCATGGTGGAGTTGCCGAACGTACAGCATCTGGACTTCGACGCCCTGCGCGGGCGCCTGCTGTCCTCCTCCTACGCACCCCAATCCGGTCATCCTCGCCACGCGCCGATGATCGACGCTCTGCAGGACCTGTTCGCCGCCCACGCGGTCGACGGCCAGGTCGCTTTTGAATATCGAACCCGAGCCTTCCTCGGCACGCTGGACTGAACCGACGCATGTATTCGCTTGCCCGCCCCTTCCTGTTCTCGCTCGACGCCGAGCGCGCCCACGGCCTCGGCCTGTCCGCACTGGACCTGGCCTACCGCACCGGCACCACGCCGCTGCTGGCCGCACGCATCGCGCCGATGCCCAGCACGGTGTTCGGGCTGACCTTCCCCAATCCGGTCGGCCTGGCCGCCGGCCTGGACAAGAATGGCGAGCACATCGATGCGCTGTTCGCGCTCGGCTTCGGCTTCGTCGAGATCGGCACCATCACCCCGCGCCCGCAGGCCGGCAACCCGCAGCCGCGCCTGTTCCGCCTGCCGGAACACAACGCGATCATCAACCGCATGGGCTTCAACAATGCGGGCGTGGACGCGCTGGTGCGCAATGTCGAGCGCGCGCGCAACCGCCGCGGCCTGCTCGGCATCAACATCGGCAAGAACAAGGACACCCCGAACGAACAGGCGGTGGACGATTACATCGCCTGCCTGGACAAGGTGTATCCGCTGGCGGACTACATCACCGTCAACATCTCCTCGCCCAACACCGCCGGCCTGCGTGAATTGCAGGAAGAGACCGCGCTGCGCCAGCTGGTCAGCCAGTTGCGTGACCGCCAGGAAGACCTCGCGGCGCGCCACGGCCGCCGCGTGCCGATGCTGGTCAAGGTGGCACCGGACCTGAGTGACCGCGACATCGATGCCGCCGCGCGCGTGCTGGGCGAACTGCAGGTGGACGGCGTGATCGCCACCAACACCACCATCGACCACAGCAAGGTGGCCGGCGATCCGCTGGCCAACGAGGCCGGCGGCCTGTCCGGTGCGCCGGTGCTGGAGCAGTCCACCCTGGTGCTGCGCCGTCTGCGCTCGCGCCTGCCCGAATCGGTACCGCTGGTGGGTGTCGGAGGCATCCTGTCCGGTGCCGATGCGGTGGCCAAGATGGCCGCGGGCGCGGCGCTGGTGCAGTGCTACAGCGGCTTGATCTTCCGTGGCCCGGCGTTGGTCTCCGAATGCGTGGAGGCGATCCGTCGCCGCCGCGAAGCGCCGAGCCGCGGCGCGGTGGCCCCACTGTGAGCGCGCCCATGGATACCGTCGACGGCAACGCCCCGCTGCGCTGGACGCTCACCCGCAATGCGCCACTGCAGGCGCTGAACACCTTCCACGTGCAGGCCAGCGCCGCGCAGCTGCTGGAACTGCACGATGCCGCACTGCTGCCGGAAGTGCTGGCATTGCCCGAAGTGGCCAGCGGTCCCCTGTTGGTACTGGGTGCCGGCAGCAACGTACTGATCGCCGAAGACCTGCCGGGCACCGTGCTGGTGTTCGGCAACCGTGACATCAGTTTCCTGGAACACCGCGCTGACCACGCAGTGATCCGCGCCGGGGCCGGCGTCCCCTGGCATGGCCTGGTGATGTGGTCGCTGCAGGAAGGCTTGTCCGGGCTGGAGAACCTGGCCCTGATTCCCGGCACCGCCGGTGCCGCGCCGATCCAGAACATCGGCGCCTACGGTGCGCAGGTCGGCGAGTTCATCCAGGCGGTCGAGGCCTGGGACTGCCAGGAACAAACCTGGGTACGGCTGGACAACGAGCAGTGTCGCTTCACCTACCGCGACAGCGTGTTCAAGCAGCAGATGGACCGCTACCTGATCACCGCCATCGAACTGAAGTTGCCGCTGCTGCACGACCTGCGCATGGACTATGCCGGCATCCGCGAGGAACTGCAGGCACAGGGCGTGGAGCTGCCGAGCGCAGTGGACGTGGCCAACGCGGTGATCGCGATCCGCCGCCGCAAGCTCCCCGACCCGGATGTGCTGGGCAACGCCGGCAGTTTCTTCAAGAACCCGGTGCTGCCGCTGGAACAGGTCGACGTCCTGCTGCAGCACTTCCCCGACCTGCCCGTGTTCCCGGCCGAGCAGGACGACAAGCGCAAGGTCTCGGCGGCATGGATGATCGAGTCCTGCGGCTGGAAGGGCTTCCGCGAAGGCGATGCCGGCGTGGCCCCCAGCCACGCGCTGGTACTGGTCAACCATGGCAATGCCAGCGGTGCTGAACTGCTGGCGCTGGCGCGACGCATCTCCGCTTCGGTGCTGGAGAAGTTCGGCGTGCCGATCGAACCGGAGCCCCGCCTGCTCGGCGCACAGTGGTGAACACCCCCGCCCTCTCCCCCAGCGCCACCCCGATGCGGGCGGCGCTGCTGATGCTCGGCAGCACGATGGCATTCGGCCTGATGGCCGTCGCCATCCGCTACGCCACCCGGTACGTACCAACCCAGGAAGTGGCGTTCTTTCGCAATGCCTTTGGCCTGCTCGCGTTGCTGCCGATGCTGCTGCGCCCCGGCCATGCACCACTGAAAACGCAGCAGCTGCCGCGTTATTTCGTGCGCAGTGCAATTGGCTTGGGTTCGATGCTGTGCGCGTTCTGGGCACTGGGCCATCTGCCACTGGCGCAGGCGGTTTCCCTCTCGTACTCCACGCCGTTGTTCGTCACCATCGCCGCCGTGCTGTGGCTGGGCGAGACCGTGCGTATACGCCGCTGGGCCGCGGTGGTGGTTGGATTCATCGGTGTGCTGGTGATCGTGCGCCCCGGTACCGCCGGCTTCACCGCCGGCAGCCTGGTAGCGGTGGCAGCCGCCGTGCTCAGCTCATTGGTGGCGATCCAGATCAAGCAGCTGACCCGTGTCGACAGCGCTGACACCGTGGTGCTCTACACCTACGTGTTCTGGGTGCCGCTGTCGCTGGTCCCGGCACTGTTCGTCTGGGTCTGGCCCTCCGGCATGGCGTGGCTGTGGCTGCTGGCCACCGGCGTGCTGGGCACCGTCGGTCAGCTGCTGTGGACGCGGGCGTTGCGCCTCGGTGAAGTCTCGGCGCTGACCCCGATCAGCTTCCTGCAGCTGCCGCTGGTAACGCTGCTCGGCTGGCTGCTGTTCAACGAAAGCGTGGATCGCTGGACGCTCATCGGTGCCGGCATCATCCTCGCCGCCAACGCCTACATCGCCCACCGCGAAGCCGTGTTGTCGCGCCGCGCCGCAAGCGCGGCGGCCTCGGCAGCGGCCAAGCCCGCCGAATGAAAACCATCTGCATGGACAAGCCATGGGGCCTGCACAGGCAAGCCACGGGTCGTGCATGGACAGGCCATGGGTAGAGTCGACTGTTAGTCGACTGCTTTTCGTTCGGAGCGGGCAGAAACCGCGCTGCGCGCGATAGTCGACCAACAGTCGACTCTACTCGGGGCGATGCTGGCAACGGCCTGGAACCTGATCCAGCGCGCGATATACCCGCTCCGCCGCATCGAACACATTGCCCGGTGCGAACTGCTCCCCCAGGTAGTGCAGCGACTGCCGGCGCAACTGCGGCGATCGGTCCTCTCCGTCACTGCCCAGCAGCACCTGCTGGAACTCGATCAGGTCCTGCAGAATGCGCCAGTGCCGGTACCCGGCGATCCAGCGCGGGTCACCGCGATCGCTGCCGTAGCCCTCCTCGAACCCCAGTGGATTCTCGCGACCCCAGCGCCCGCCAACAGCGGCACCGATGAACATCAGGTCACGCTCGCGTGGGGCCAGCGACAGACCATCCCAATCGATCAGGTGCAGGCCCCCGTCATTGCCCATCAGCAGGTTGCCGGCATGCAGATCGGTGTGGCACAGATGCAGGTCTACCGGCGCGTCCTGCAACGCCGCGAGCAGCTCCCGTGCCTGCGCATGCAGCGCCGCGATGCGCGCATGCTGCTGATCCCATACCGAAACGAATGCGCGACCCAGCCCGTCCTTCGCGGCCGCCAGGCCCTCGCCGGCCAACCATTGCCCGACGGTCTCCAGCGCCGCGGTTTCCAGCCGTACGATCGGCAGTGCCTGCTGCAGTTCCGCCGGCAACTGCGCGCCATGCAGCCGCCGCAGCACCTCCCCCAGCCGTTTCCACTGCGTGCGGCTCAACGCCGCCTCGAACCCGGACTGGCCTTCCACATACGGGAACAGGGTGAACTGCAATCCCCAGCGCTGCACAGACGCACCACCGGTCAACGCCGGCCACGGCGCGACGATCTCATCGATACCCAGCGTGCCGCGCATCCAATGCAGGCTGTCCCACACCGCTGGGGCGACCTGGTAGGTACGGCATTTCAACCACCACTGCCCGTGCCGCGCATCGACGCGATACACGCTGGCATTGGCGTCGGCGCCCACCGGGCGCGGCACCACGGCGGTGGGAGTGATGCCATAGGATTGTTGCAGGACTTCGCCGAGATGCTGCGCCGAAGCGAATGACATGGATGCAAGCGGAAAGTGTTACCTGCCACCACTATCGCAGATGCGTTCGCCGCGGCACAGACATGTCCGTCACAACATCGCTTCAGCACCACCAGGGAACTAGCCTGCGATGCGCCGCATCACCGTCTCCAGCGGGCCGCGTGCGAACTGCCACGACCATAGCCAGGCCGCGCCCGTCGCCAGCATCAGGAACAGCAGCGCCCACAGCAGCACCGATGCGAGCGACGCGCTGCCATCGAGCAGGCCCAGGCTTTCCAGCGTGCCCATGCCCAGCAGGATGTGGCCCACATACAGGGTCAGGGTCATGCGTCCGGCCGCGGTGAACGGCTCCAACCAGTCACCCGGTCGCACACGCGCCAGCCACAGGCAGGCGGCGATGACACTGCAGGCCGCACCCGCACCCGTAAGCACATAAGCCGGTCCCGGCGGCATCGGCTGCGTTCCCAGCCACACCTGCCAGGGCGTTCCCTGCGCAAGCTGCTGCACGCCATGTCCAGCCCCGATCAGCAGCAGCCCCAGCACCAGCAATGCATGCTGTACCCGCGGCTGCGACAACTGAAGCCGTGCCAGCAGCATCCCCAGCAGGAAGAAGCACAGTCACGGCATCAACGGGTGGAAGCCATTGAACAGCAGGTTGCGGGCTGCGCCCGGCCATTGCCACAGGCCGGCATATTCCAGCGTCTGCCAGTTCCATCCCTGGCTGTAATCCCAATGCAGCAACGCCCAGAACGAACAGGCCGCCAGGCCCACGATGCTGGCCAGCAGCACGCGCGGCGAGGCACGCAGCCACACCACGGCCAGCGCGAAATACACCGCGTAGTAGTGCAGGATATCGGCCGGGAACAGGGTCAGGTTGAGCAGGCCCAGCACCAGCAGGAACAGCGCGCGCCGCCAGGTCTGCACACTGGCCGGCCACCATTGCTGCCGCTGCGTAGCCAGCACCAGGCCAAGACCGGCCAGGGTGACGAAGGTCGCCGACGCCTTGCCTTCCAGCAGATGGAAGAATCCTGCCAACCAACCCTCACCCTCTGCCGGCACGGCCATCGCCAGGCGGAAGTTGACCAGCACCATGCCGGCCAAGGCGAGGTAGCGCGCCAGATCAAGGCCGTGCAATCGCCGGTCAACGGCACTCATGCGCGCGCCCCGAGCAGCAGCGCGAGCAGGCCAAGATCCAGCGATGCCTCATCGCCGCCACCGGCCTCGCCCAGCCCCCGACGCAGTGCATCGCTTTCAATGGCATCCAGCAGCACCTGCGCCTGCAATGCGGGGGCCAACACGGGACGCCGGCGTTCGCGCTGTGCCACCTGCTGCAGCGCTTCGGCCAGGACCGCCTGCAACTGCCTGCGATTGGCCGCAAATGCCTCGGCTACGGCCGGATTGCGTGCGCTCTCGGCCAGCACTTCGACGGCGAGCGTCGCCCATTCCGGCTGCCGGCACAGTGCGTGGAAGTCCCGAAGGAAAGCCAGCACCTGTGCGCGCTCGCCTTCGGACGCGGCCAGTCGCTGCAGCAACGGTGCCAGTTCTTCGCTCTCAGCCACCGCCACGGCAAGGATGATCGCCTCCTTGCCCGGGAAGTGGTTGTAGAGATTGCCCAGGCTGACACCGGCCGCCTGCGCGATGTCACGCATGCTGGTCTGGTGGAATCCCTTCGCGAGGAAGCACTGCAGGGCGGCCTGCAGGATCTGCGCGATGCGTTGCTCGTTGCGGTCGGCTCGCTTCATGGCGCAAATAGTGAACGAACGTTCGTCCAATTAGAAGGCAACAACCCGACCACCATTGGGCTTCGTTCAGCCAGCCTTGACCTCAACCGCGGTTGAGGCCCGATGCTGCCCGGCCCGCCCCACGCTCAACCCGGAGTTCCTGCATGCCACGGATGATCGCCACCCTGCTCGACAGCCGCGTGCTGTGGTTCCTCGCCCGGCTGCTGCTGGCCGTGGTGTTCCTGTCCTCGGGCCTGGCCAAGCTGCTGGCGTGGGACAACAGCGTGGCCGAAATGCAGGCCGCCGGGCTGCAACCGCCTGTGCTGTTCAACCTCGCCAGCGCCGTGGTGCTGCTGGGTGGCTCACTGTGCCTGCTGCTTGATCGCCTGCTCTGGCTGGGCAGCGGCGCGCTGGCAGTGTTCATGCTGCTGACCATCGTCGTCGTGCATACCTTCTGGACCAAGCACGGCGCGGAACAGCAGCTGGCCCTGTTCTTCGCGCTGGAACACTTGAGCGTGGTGGGTGGCCTGATCTGCGCGGCCATCGCCAGCCACGCGCGGGCTCAGAAGAACTCGTCGAGCAAGCGGTAGAACGCAAGCCGGCGCTCGTCGGCCACCGCGCCGTAGCGCTGGAACAACGGCGCCACCCAACGCGTGTCGCCGAAGTTGTGGACCAGGCTGCGCGCGGCCAGCGCCAGGTCCTGGTAGCGGTCGGCAACACCCAGTCGCCCACAGTCGATGAAACCGCTGAAACGCCCCTCGACCACCATCAGGTTCGGCAGGCAGGCATCGCCATGGCTGACCACCAGATCTTCATGATCGGGCCGGGTGCTGCACAGTTCAGCGAAGACCTGCTGCGGACTCTGGCCCAAGCGTTCGTCATCGAAATCATCGGCATCCACCAAGCCCGCTTCGACGCGGGCCTGCGCGGCCTGCAGGCGCGAGGCCAGTCGCTGGTCGAACGGGCAGGCTGCCAGCGGCAACGCATGCAGCCCGCGCAGCGCGTCGGCCAGCAGTTCCACCAACTGCTGCGGCGCGAGTTCCGGCGACGAAGCCAGGTCGCGGCCGGGCAGCGCGCTCATCAGCAACCAGCGCCGGCCCGCTTCTTCGGCGGTGGCAATTACCGTTGGTGCCGGTTGTCCCTGTTCCTGCAGCCAGCGCAGGCGCGCGATCTCATCACCGAGCTCACTGAAGGCGTCGATCACTTCCGACTTCACGAAGGCATCGGCCTGCCCCGGCCGTTGCACACGGGCTACATCCGCGCGCGACACGCCGATCGACTGCCGCTCGACGCGCGCATCGGCCAACGCTTCCTGCCATGCCCACG
The DNA here is from genome assembly GCF_059371375.1 of Stenotrophomonas sp. YJH_SMC_64. Lineage (NCBI taxonomy): Bacteria > Pseudomonadati > Pseudomonadota > Gammaproteobacteria > Lysobacterales > Lysobacteraceae > Stenotrophomonas > Stenotrophomonas sp. YJH_SMC_64. The sequence continues at coordinate 161,843 of NZ_JCAFUN010000010.1, forward strand.
GTAGCGGCATGCCATCAGTGAAGGGATTGGGTGCTTCCATGCCGGGGGTTCCTGTTGCCGGTGACCCCGCCGATTCTCGCTCATGCTGCACGAACCGCAGCCAACAGCAGCGCGGAAAGGTACATGCCCACGCCGAACACGCTGTGCGCCACCAGGCTGCGCAGGCGTGCCTTGCCCGGCGCCGGGGTCTTCGAGGCGGCAATGCCGGCACCCATGCCCGGCTGCAGGATGAAGAACGGCGCGGCAACACTGAGAATGCCGAAGGCCAGCGCCGGCCACAGGGTGGGTGCCTGCCCCCAATCGCTCCCGACCACGACCAGCAACAACGTGGCGAACACCACACCGATCACGTAATGCGCGGTCCAGCCCAGCGCGCGCTCGCCACCGACCGCTGCCGAGCGGCCGATGCCATCGTGGCGGAAGCGCCCGCGTGGCAGGTGCCCCAGCCAACGCCCGACCATCGCAAAATCCAACGAGGGAATGCCGAACAGCCGCCGCTGCACCACCGCCCACAGGTCCATTACTGCGGTCGCTCCCACGCCGACTACCACCGCATCCATCACGAATGTTGCCTGGCCAGACATATCGCAAACCTTCAATTATTTGCTTGAATGATAGAGCGATGCTAGCGTGCCGCGCATGAACGCTGCAACAGAGCCACCACCCTCACCGCTTGAGGCCTTGGCCGAGATCGCCCGCACGCTCGGCCATGCCCATCGCCTGGCCCTGCTGGAGCACATCGCCCAGGGCGAGCGCGCCGTGGAACGCCTGGCCGAACTGACCGGCCTGTCTGTGGCCAATACCTCCCAGCATCTGCAGCAGCTGCGCCGTGCCGGCCTGGTACAGACCCGCCGTGACGGCAAGCGCATCCTCTATCGCAGCGGTGATGGCCCGCTGGGCAACCTGCTGGCCGCACTGCGCGACTATGCCGACCACCAGCGCAGCGAAATGCACGGCGTGATCCACGACAGCCTGCAGCGCCGCGATGCGCTGGAAGGACTGACCGTGGAGCAGCTGCTGGAACAACGCAGCAGCGTGGTGCTGCTGGATGTGCGGCCGCGCGAGGAATTCGATCTGGGCCACCTGCCCGGCGCGCTGAACATTCCCGTTACGGAACTGCGTGCACGGATGGACGAACTGCCGCGTGCCGTCCACATTGTCGCGTACTGCCGCGGCCCCTACTGCGTGCTGTCCAACGATGCGGTGGCGATGCTGCGCGAGGCCGGACTGACCGCGCAGCGGCTCGCCGCCGGTTACCCCGAATGGAAGGCCGCCGGCCTGCAGGTGGACCTGCCCCGGCACTGAGCGAGACACCGGTCATGGATGATGTGTTTGCCCCGTTGATCGATGCGACCTGGCGCGGCGTGTTCTCCGGGCAGCGCACGCTGCGGGACGATCCACAGCTGCAGTTGGCGTGCAGCGATGATTTCGACGAGGGCGAGGACGGCATGCTGCTGCAGCCGGTCGTGGGCCCCGCTCGCGCACTGTTGCGCCCTGCCCTGGCGGCTCGCCTGCACCTGCACGCGCAACTGCACTGGACGCTGGCACAGCTGCAACAGCGCCTGCAGCAGCTCGGCCAGCGCACGCATGGTGCGGATCGTGTCTTCTACTTCCCTGCCGCAGAACTTGCGGCCCTGGCCGCGCGCCCTGCACCACCACTTATCCGCCGTCTCGACCCGGCCGACGCAGCCGCGTTCGAGGTGTTCCAGGCCAACGCCAGCGAAGAGGATCTCGATGCCGCCTGGGTCGAGCTGGACCACTGGCAGGTGTTCGGCGCCTTCGATGGCGAGCGGCTGGTTGCCGCGGGAAGCATGTACCCGTGGAGCCTGGATCCAGCCCTGGCCGACATGGGCGTGCTGACCCTGCCCGAGGCCCGCGGTCGCGGGCACGCACGCCAGCTGGTACACGCCATGGCCGTGTCCGCGCAGGCGGCCGGGCTGCAGCCTCAGTACCGTTGCCAGCTCGACAACACTGCCTCGATCATTACCGCCGAGCGCAGCGGCCTGCGCGCGTTCGCCGACTGGGACACCATTCTGGCTGCCGACTGAGGCCGCCGCAGTACAACAAGGAAGCAACATGAAATTGATGGTCATCGGCGCCAGCACGGGCCTGGGTCGGGCGTTCGTGGAAGGCCTGTGCAGTGCGGGCGACACCGTCATCGGCGTTTCGCGCAGCCGTCCGCGCGACCTTGAATGCCCCGAGGGTGTCACCCTGCAGTGGATCGAGGCCGATCTGTCCCAACCCACCCTGGCTGCCAATCACATCGCAGCGCAGGCACCGGCCGATCTGGATGTGCTGATCCACAACCTGGGCATCTGGGAAGAGACCGCCTTCAGCGACGAGTACGCCTTCCTCGACGAGAGCGATGCCGCGCTCACCCGGCTGGTCGACGTCAACATCACCGCGACCCTGGTGCTGCTGCAGCGCCTGCTGCCGCGGGTGCTGGGCGCGCCACGCCCGCAGCTGGTGCTGACCGGGTCGACCTCGGCACTGCCGCGCAGCGGCCGCCCGGAAGTGGCGTTCGGTGCATCCAAGTTCGCACTCAACGGCATCGCCGATGCACTGCGCGAGGGTTTCCGCGATCGCCGCCTGGCGGTGACCAGCCTGCAGCTGGGCTACCTCAACACCGACGATGCGCTGTCGGTGCCGGTGGCAGAGGCCGCAGCGCGCGGCGACGGCGAGCTGGTGCCGGTGCACGACGTCGTTGTGATGGTGCGCGCGCTGCTGCAGTTGTCACCGTCCGGCTTCGTGCGCGAACTGGTGCTGCCGGCCATCGCCGACCCGCGCTACTGACTGCCCCTGCTCAGGCCAGGCTCGACCTCTTCGCGCAACAGGTACCCAAGCACGATGGCGGTCAGCACGGTCGCCATCGCCAGGACAAACAGCTGGCCACGGACGGCCTCCACGTATGCCTGGGCAAGCGCCGTTCTCGAAAGGCCGGGCAATGCCTCCACCGCTCCGCCAAGGTCGCCCATGGACAGCCTGTGCACGGCGGCACGGGCCACGACGCCGGCCTCCAGCATCATGTTCCCGCCAATCCGGGCCGAGAGCATGATGCCGACAAGCGCGAGGGCAATGGAATCGCCTGCCAGTCGCATCGCATTGAAGATGCCAGCGGCCATGCCGGCCTGCTCCTTGCCGACCACGCTGACCGCCAGGCCATCCATGATCCCCCAGGGAAGGCCGATGCCGATTCCGATGACCAGCATCGGCATCCAGCGCACCGACGGGAACTGGAACACCTGCGCCAGCCATGCCAGCCCAAGCGCACCGATCAGCAGGCCCGCACAGCACAGCGTCCGCGCCGGAATCCAGCGCAGCAGGTAGCCGGCAACCAGGGGAACAACCAGCAAGGGTGCAGACAGTGCTGCCATCGCCAGTCCAGCCTCGGTGGGTCGCAGTCCTTCAACACCGATGAAGCCCGCCGGCAGCACGACCAGAAGGACGACGTAGGAGAACGCAGGGGCAGCGGCCAGAATCTGCACGCCAACAAAACGCCGGTTGCGGAACAGCCCGAGATCCAGCAGCGGTGTTCGATGGGAGCGCTCAACGGCAATGAACACGCCCAGCAGCACCACCGAGAGCGCCAGCAGTACCAGCGTCTGCGGATGCAGCAGGCCACGTTCCGGCAGCACGATCATGGCGTAGGTGAGTGAGCCCAGCGCCAGCATGAAGGTGATGGCCCCCAGCCAATCCAGGCGTGGCGAACCGGCGTTTCTCGATTCGGCGGATGACAGGGCGACCAGCGGTACGGTCAGGGCCGCCAGCAACGCAGGCAGGAAGAACACCCATTCCCAGCCCAGCGCATCGATCAACCCGCCCGCCAGCAGCGGACCGCCTGCGGCCCCTGCACCAAAAGTGGTGCCGATCAGGCTGAACACCCTTGCCCGCGCCTGGCCGTCGAACACCTGCGCCAGCGACGCCATCGCGCCGGCAAACGCTGCCGACGCCGCCATCCCCTGAAGCAGTCTCAGGACATTGATCCACGCCACATCGGGCATCAAGGGAATCAGGCCGGTGACGAGTGCAAACAACGCGCCGCCCAGAATCCAGATCCGGCGCCTGCCATGCAGATCGGCCAGTCCACCGGCCACCAGCGTGGTGCAGCCGTAGGTCAACAGATAGGCGTTGATGATCCAGGACAACGCCGCAGGGGAACCGCCCAGCGCGTCCCGGATGGCAGGAATGCCCACGGCAGGGCTGGCAATGCTCAAGGGAATGGTGAGCGCCGTCAGACAGCCTGCCAGCACCACGCCAAAGCGTGATGATCCGGCCGTCTTAGCAGAGGCAACAGACATGTCGATGAAACTCGAGCGTGGCCAAGCGCCACCGCATTGATGCTATCGACGACGCTATTGCGTAAGAATCCGTCATTCGCTCCATGCTTTAATGACACAAACGTCATCAATGGCCACGTCATGGACAGCTTTGCCGGTCTCAGCCTCTTCGTTCTGGTCGCCGAGGCACGCAGCTTCGCGGCCGCAGCACGACAGCGTGGCATCACCCCTTCGGCCGCAAGCAAGACCATCGCCCGGCTGGAAGAGCGCCTGGGCGCCCGCCTGCTGAATCGCAATACCCGCAGCGTCAGCCTGACTGCCGAAGGCGAGCAGTTCCTTGAACGCTGCCGCCGCATCATGATCGAGGTCGCTGCGGCAGAACGCGAACTGACCGATGCCCAGGCCGCGCCCAGCGGTCGCCTGAAGGTCAGTCTTCCACTCGCCAGCGGTCTGATGCTGCCGGTGCTTTCGGCGTTTGCGCAGCGCTTCCCCGCCATCGAACTCGACCTGCACTTCAGCGACCGCCTGGTCGATGTCATCGAGGAAGGCTTCGATGCCGTCGTCCGCACAGGCGGCCCCGCCGACTCCCGGCTGCACGGCCGCAACCTCGGCAGTACCCGCCTGCTGTGCGTGGGCGCCCCTGCGTACTTCGCCCAGCGTGGCACGCCGCAGCACCCGGAAGAGCTGAGCGGCCACGCATGCCTTCTCCATCGCTTTCCCGGCACCGGCCTGATCGAACGCTGGCCACTGCCCGCACGTGAGGGAGGCGCTGAAACCCGGCTGACTGCCGCAATGACCGCCAATCATCTTGAGACGATCCTGCACATGGCCATCGATGGCCATGGCATTGCGTGCCTGCCCGACTTCGCCACGCGTGATGCGCTGGACCGCGGTTCGCTCGTCAGCGTTCTGGACCCATGGAGCACTGAGCGAAGCACCTTCTGGGCCCTCTGGCCAAGCCATCGCCATCAGCAGCCGCGTGTACGCGCGTTCGTGGATTTCATGGCCGAACACCTCCTGCCCGAACGCAGCCAGCGCAATTGAACCTGCGCGCTGCTGCGACTACGCTGCTCGTCACCGGCCGTCGGTCACAGGCGGGAACCTGCTATGGATGCGCTTTCACGGGTCTCGGCCCAGGTCCTGGACAGCGCCCTGCCCAGCCTGCCGCTGTACCTGCTGCAGGCCACGGCGGTGATCGGCATGATCGGCGTGCTGCTGATCGCCACCCGCCGCGCCGGCCACGCCATTGAAGGCCGCCGCCTGTACGTGGGCGTGGCGCTGGGCCTGATCTACCTGTTCAATTCCTGGTTCGTGGCCCGCTACAGCCAGGGCGTGGTCAAGCTCCACCTGGGTTTCGACATCCTGCTGGTCAGCGGCCTGCTCGGCGGCTGGCGCGGTGGCCTGGCCTGCCTGGGCGCCAGCCTGCTGGCCCGCTACCAGTTCGCCGGCACCCAGTATTTCCTGCCTGCCGGCCTCGAGGCCACGCTGCAGATGCTGGCCGGCGTCTGGCTGCGCAGGCGCCTGCACCCACGCATGCTCAATGAACTCTCGCTGCGCCTGATCCTGCAGGCCTGGGGCGTTCGTATCGTCGTCACTGCGTTGGGCCTGGCACTGGGGGTAGCAATCATCGGCGCCCATCAGCTGCCCGTGGAGGAGTTGGCAATCCAGCGCCTGCTGGCACTGCCACTCTCACTGCTGATGCTCGGCGCGGTGTTCGCACTGGTCTACAACGATGCGCAGATCGATGCACAACGCCAGCGCGAACAGGCCTGGCTGCGCATCGATCCGATCAGTGGCCTGCCCAACATGCGTGCGCTCGGCGAACGCCTGCAGCATTACTGGCGCGACAACGACGGCATCGGCAAGGCCTGCCTGATCGTGGCCGAGATGGGCAACCTGCGCGATCTGCGCCTGCGCTATGGTCCGCTGCAGGACAACGGTATCTGGCAGCGCGACAGCACCGAAGAAGTACATCGGCTGCTGCCCTCGCTGCCGGCCACGCAACTGGAGATCTACCAGTTCGGCGATGCCGCGCTGGCGATCCTGGTGCGCGACCTGGCCTTGTCCGAACTGCGCACGCAACCGCAGATCACCGAGCTGGCCAGCAACCTGGCCGAGCAGGTCGGCCGCGATTGGCCCGGTTTCCGGCCGCTGTTCCGCTGTGCAGTAGTCGAATTGAAGCCCCCCGTAGATGCCGACGAAGGACATCTTCCGTTCCGTGCGATCACCGTTGCACTGAGTGCGATCGAATCCGGCGTCGTGTTCTTCGACGACCCGATCCAGCGCGACAGCGAGATCGACGCCCTGATCGAAGTCGCTCTCGAACGTTGGCTGCAGCAGGGCGACGCACCGCTGTGCTACCAGCCCAAGCATCGCCTGCAGGATCGCAAACTGGTCGGCGCCGAAGCACTGCTGCGCATGCGCGACGGCGAGGGCCGGCTGATCGCGCCGATGCGGGTGATCTCCCTGCTGCGCCGGCAGGGGCGATTGGCTGAACTGGAATGGGCCACGCTGCAGTCGGCCATCCACTTCCTGCAGCAGTGCCGACGCGATGGCACGCAACTGAAGATCGCAGTGAACGTTTCGGCCGAGTCACTGCGCCTGCCCGACTTCGGCCTGCGCCTGCAGGAACTGCTGCAGCTGCACGATGTGCCTGGCGTGATGTTGCGCCTGGAGATCGTCGAATGGACCGAGATCGTCGAGCGCGACGTGGTAGATGCCAACATCGCACAGCTGCTGGCGGCGGAGGTCACCCTGTCGCTGGATGATTTCGGCGCTGGCTATTCAACCCTGATCCTGCTCTCGCAGCTGGCCATCGCCGAGGTCAAGATCGAACAGGCGCTGATCGCCACACTGTCCGACGCCAAGTCGCAGTCGATCGTGCGCTTCATCGTCGAGGTTGCGCACCGCTGCGGCGCGATCGTGGTGGCCGAAGGTACCGAAACCCTGGCGCAGGAGCAGAAGCTGCGGGCCCTGGGCGTGGATGTCGGCCAAGGCTATCTGTACTCGGCGGCGCTGCCGGCCGACGAGTTCCGCCGCTTCGCCGCCAGCTAGACCGCGTAGAAACCCAGGAACATCGCCACCGCCGATTCGGCCACGCGTGCACGCTCCTCTGCGTTCAACGGCGCCTGCCCCATCGTAACTTGGGGCCAGAACGCAAAGCTCTTCACCAGCCCGTGCAGCTGGTGGCCGGCGAACTCCGGATCAACCTCACGCAACCGGCCATCAGCGATGGCCGCGCGGATCCACGCACTCTCGCCGCTTTCCTTTTCACCCATGCGGCAGACGATGGCCTGCGCACGCTCCGGTGAGTGGATGATCTCGGCCATCGCCACCCGCGCCAGGTCGATGAAGTTGGCATCACTGAGCAATTCCAGCTTCTGCCCCAGCAACTGCAGCAACTGCGCCTGCAGCGGCTGGTCGGCGCGGTACGGCAATGTGTCGCTGGCAACGCTTCGCTCCCACAGCTCCTCCAGGATCATCGAGAACAGCGCTTCCTTGCTCGGGAAGTGGTTGTAGACGGTGCGCTTGGAGACCCCGGCCGCCTCGGCAATGCGGTCCATGCTGGTCGCCTCGTAGCCCGAGGCACGGAACTCCTCCACCGCCGCGCGCACGATGGCTTCGCGTTTGCGGTCTGTCAGGCGTTGCGGGACACGGGGCATGGCGGGAACCGGATAACTGAACGGATGCCTCCATTTTACACTTGGTAGTGTACTTTTGGAAAACCCGAAACTACACTGTGCAGTGTACTCAGCGGACGTCACCCATGAAGCGCCTGCGCCTGACCGCCACCCCGGGCCAGCATTTCTCCGGCCGCGGACTGGGCGACAGTGATCGCAGCCTGTGGGCGTCATGGGTGATCCAGGACGGCGACTTCCGCATCTTCTTCAGCGGCGACACCGGCTACTTCGATGGCTTCAAGGCCATCGGCGAGAAGTACGGACCGTTCGACCTGACCATGATCGAGACCGGCGCCTACGATCCGCGCTGGGCGTTCGTGCACATGCAACCGGAACAGACCCTGCAGGCGCACCTGGACCTGCGCGGAAAGTGGCTGCTGCCGATCCACAACGGCACCTTCGATCTGGCCCTGCACGCATGGCAGCAGCCGTTCGAGCGCATCACTGCATTGGCCGCCGCAAAGAATGTGCCGGTGGCCACGCCGATGATGGGCGAAGCACTGGACATGCAGGCGCCGCAGGCGGGTACGCGATGGTGGGAGACGGTGGAGCTGTAATGCGATGGGCTCCGATTCTGGCCGCTGCTACGTCTTCGGGTGAAGCCTGCGCCCTTCCCGGGCCAGATTGATCTGCAGCGCAGCGGCGGCGAGCTCGGTCATTTCCGTCGTGACTTTCCCGCTGCCGCGCGCTCGCAGCCAACCGAGAATGTCGACCAGATGCCAGATCGAGGTCGAGCCGTCATGCACGGGGGACGGAAACGACTGCGGGTTGGCCAGCATGAGCTTCCGCATGTTCTGGCGCGACATTCCGAGCAGGTCTGCGACGTCAGTGAGCCCCACCAGATCGGGGCTCACTTCAACCAGTTCGGCACCGGGCACGGCCCGCTGCACATCGTCCAGCGCCGAACGCAGGGCAGCCCCTGCGCTGTCTGCTTCGCGGCAGAACGCCAGGGCCAGCCGTCCCGGCAGCCCAAGGCCCACAAGCGCGTCGTCACAGCCGCCTTCGGCCAGGCGCTGCTCGAGGACGCCGATTTCATTGCCTGTGTCCGGCAAGCGGTACTTCAGGGTGAAGTTGAATTCCATGATTGACCCCTTCGCTTCTGACGAAGCCTGATCTCATTGCTCACGACTGCAGTTCTCGACCACACGCCGCAAGGCCCTTGCATGATGGCTGCCGCTTCGCGGCGTGCTCCAGACGCTCACGATGCAGAACTCCCCGCATCGGCAATCGGTGTCGTTGTAAGGGCAATACATCCGGCCCCACGCATGGCCGCACGCCATACGGAGCCTCCACCCACGGTCCTCCGCGAACTGCAACGCCGCTTCGATGTCCTTGTCTGGATGACGCGCTCGAGACATTCCTTGTTCTCCATAGTCTGCACACGGCTCACGTAAGTTGTCAAATGACAACCAAACTAAAAGACTTGCGATGTGACCCTAGCCAATCCGCGCTACACGTCCAGAGCCACATCCGTCAGCCCTCCCGTGATGGCGGGGCCAGCGTCCAGCGGCGCTGCAGTGCGTCATGTAACCGATTACATCCCTTGCTAGCGTAGCGCTCGCCCGATTCCGGTCGAACCTGCGAGGCTGTCCGTAATGACGTTGCGCGCCGAACGCTCCAAGGTCTCCACCCCGCTTTTCCCGTTGCGCCTTGCCGCGGCCCTGCTGTTGGCCGCCCTGGTCTCCAGCGCACAGGCACAGACCCTCACCCCGCGCAGCCAATGGCAGGCCAGCAGTTCATCGCAACAGGTACCGGCGATGGCGATCGGCCACCTGATCGACGGCGACCCGAAGACCGTGACCGGCGGCGCCTTCAGCCCCGGCCACTGGTTCCAGATCGACCTGGGCGCGCCCACCCTGCTGTCCGGCGCGCGCCTCACCTGGGATGTCTCCAATCCGGAAGGCTATTCGCTACAGACCTCACTGGATGGCACGCAGTGGCAGACCGCGTACACGATGGCCGATTCACTGGGCGATGTGGAAACGCTGTACTTCGCGCCGCGGCAGGCGCGCTATCTGCGGCTGGCCAGTCCGCAGCGCACTTCCGACTGGGGCGTGTCGATCTTCGAGATGGAGCCGCTGGACAGCGCGCTCAGCGCACGCATCAGCGGTATCGATGCAACGCAGGCAGCAGCGCTCTGGCAAGGCGGCGGCACCGTTGCGGTTCCGGCCGGAAAAGGAGGCGCTCACGCGTTCGAGATCACCCTGCCCCGCGCGCAATCCACGGCTGGCCTTGTAGTGGAATGGGCGGAAGGCGCGCGCGGCGCTGCCCGACTGCAGGCGCAGGACGCGCAAGGCCGCTGGCAGGACCTCGCACATGATGCGCAGGCTGCCAGCCGCAGGCAGAGTTGGCTGGCGGCTGACACGGCGCAGCCGCTGCGTGCATTCCGGCTGAGCGTAGACGGCGCCGCACCGCAGGTCGCGCGACTGCGCCTGCTCGGCCCCAAAGCGGTGATGACGCCGATGAAGCGCTATCAGATCGCCGCCAGCGGCGCGCAGCGCGCGTTGTTCCCGGCCTCGCTGCAGATGCAGCAAACCTATTGGACCGCCGTCGGCGTGCACGAGGGGCGACAGAAATCGATCTTCGACGAATACGGCAACCTGGAAGCCTTCAAGGGCGCGCCGCTGGTGCAGCCACTCTGGCGTAGCGCTGACGGGCGTGCCGCAGGTGCCACCGGGCAGAACGTGCAGCATGCATTGCGTGATGGCTGGAAGCCGATGCCCTCCGCCACCTGGTCACCGCAGCCCGGCCTGGAGCTGCGCAGCGAAGTGTTCGCCATCGAACGCGACGGGCAACCGGTCACCTTCCTCCGCCATCGCTTGCACAACACCGGCAAGACCCGCATCGACGGCACGCTCAGCCTGGTCGTGCGCCCGATGCAGATGAATCCACCGTGGCAGAACGGCGGGCTGTCACCCATCCGCGATGTGGCGATCGATGGACAGGCCGTGCGCATCAATGGACGCACGCTGCTGCAGTCGCTCACGCCGGTGACTGCATCCGGCGCGGCGCCATTTGGCAGGGATGGCGCAACGGAAGTCACCGCGATCCTCGCTGCCGGCCAGCTGCCCTCCACGCAACAGGCGCGTGATGACCAGGGTCTTGCCGCCGCCGCGCTCAACTACCGTGTATCACTGGCACCGGGCGCCAGCGATGCCATCGTGGTCGCGTTCCCGCTGGGTACTGCCGCCGCCGATAGCAAGGGCGCACTGCCGGAGGCGCCTGCGCTCGATCTGGCCACGCTGCCCCGCGATGCCAATACGGCGTTCGATTCCCTGGCCACGCAGGCCTCCGCGGACTGGCAGGCACGGCTGGGCCAGGTCGGGCTGCGCCTGCCCGATCCTTCGCTGGTCGACATGCTGCGCGCGCAGGCCGCCTACATGCTGATCAACCAGACCGGCCCGGCCATGCAGCCCGGGCCCCGCAACTACAACCGCTCTTTCATCCGCGACGGCATGGCCACCTCGGCGGTGCTGCTGCGCATGGGCGAAGCACGCGTCGCGCGCGACTACCTGGCCTGGTACAGCGAACACGGCGTGCATGCCAACGGCCTGGTCTCGCCGATCCTCAACGACGATGGCAGTGTCAACACCGGTTTTGGTTCGGACATCGAGTACGACAGCCAGGGCCAGTACGTGACGCTGGTGGCCGATGTCGCGCGCCTCGATGGCGGGCCCGAGTCGGTACGTGCCTATCTGCCGAAAGTGAAAGCGGCGCTGCGCTTCCTGCAGGAACTGCGCGAGCGCACGCTGGTGCCCGGCTACAAGGCCGACCAACCGGCGCCGGAGCGATTCGCGGGCATCCTTGCGCCGTCGATCAGCCATGAGGGCTATCCGTCGCCCACCCACAGCTACTGGGATGACTACTGGGGACTGAAGGGCTGGCACGACGGCGCGTGGCTGGCCGAGTCGCTGGGCGACCATGAAACCGCCCGTTGGGCGCGCGAACAGTACACGCTGCTCTACGACGCGCTGCACGCCTCTATCCGGGCGACGATGGCGTGGAAGGGCATCGACTTCATTCCCTCCTCGGCCGACCTGGGCGATGGCGATCCAACCGGCGTATCGATCGCACTGGACCCCACCGGTGCGCAGAGCGTGCTGCCCGCCGAGGCACTGCGGACCACCTTCGCGCGTTATCTGGAGGATGTGCGCAAGCGCAGCCAGCCCGATGCGCTGTACGCCTATACGCCGTATGAGATCCGCAACGTGCTGAGCTATGTGCACCTGGGCCAACCGCAGGTTGCCGATGAGCTGCTGCAGGGACTGCTGCATGATCGGCGCCCGCTTGAGTGGCAGGTACTGGCCGAGGTCGTGCACTCGCGGCTGCGTTTCCCCCGCTACCTGGGCGACATGCCGCATACCTGGATTGGTGCCGAGTACGGCCGCACGCTGTTCGGCATGCTGATGCGCGAAGACGATGATGCGTTGTCATTGCTGCCGGGCACGCCGCCGTCGTGGGTGGCGGGCGATGGGTTGGCGGTGGAGCGGCTGCCGACCGCGTATGGCACGTTGCAGATGCAGGCGCGGCAGCGCGACGGCACGCTGACGGTCACGCTGGGCAAGGGGTTGCGCAGCGGGACGGCATTGAAGGTCTGGTGGCCGGCGCGCACCATGCCGAAGACGGTGCGTGTGGATGGGCATAGCGTTTCCGACTTCGATGCCGAGGGTGTGCGGCTGGCGAAACCGTTCAGAACGCTGGAGGCGCGCTGGTAGAGGCGAGCTTGCTCGACTGCATGTCGCCGATCACCATGCGCCAGTCTACAGGGGCCCGCCGGGCCACGCCCGGTGTCATTGCAGCGTCGGCAATCCCGGCGGGTTGGTCTGCGACTGCGGCACAGCTTCCTCGGCCACGTTCCATCGCTTCAGCGCCTGCGCATAGGTACCACTGGCAATCTGCGTGTTCAGCGCCTGCGTCACCGCATCAGCCAGGCCGCTGCCCTTGCGGGTGGTCACCGAGATCGCCGCAGCGTTCGGCCAGCCGCCGGGGAACAGGCCCACGCGCCGCACCTTGCCGTCGCGTGCCGAGTACGCGCCGGTGGCATTGGGCTCGAACGAGACATCGGCCCGCCCGGTGATCACCGCCAACCGGCCGACCACCGCGTCATCGAAGTACTGGTACTCCACCGGCTTCAAGCCGGCAGCAATGTTCTGCTGGTCCCACTGCCGCAGGATCTGGTCCTGGTTGGTGCTGGCACCGACCACCACCTTCAGCCCGGCAACGTCGGCCGGCTTTTCGATCTTCTGGATCGGCCCATCAGTGCGCGTGTAGATGCCCAGCAGGTCGTAACGGTAGCTGGAGAAATCGAACTTCTTCTTTCGCTCCTCGGTGACCGTCACGTTCGACAGCACCGCATCGTACTTGCCCGATTCCAGCCCCAGCGGCCAGTCGGCCCACGCCACCGGCACGATCACCAGCTTCCGGCCCAGCGCATCGGCGATCAGGCGCGCAATGTCGGGCTCGATGCCGACCACGTCCTTGCTGTCGGCACCATAGTCGGCCAGCGGCAGCTGCCCCGGATGGGTCGCCACGGTGAACGCCCCCGGCGTGACGAAGCGGTAGCCAGCCGGAATCAAGGCCTGCGCCTTCGCGTCGAGCGTGCCCTTCAGGATGGCGGTGTTCGCGCCGGCCAGGCTGGTCGCGGCCACGGCGCCGGCATCCGGGGCCTGGCGCACGCGCGAGTAGACGATGCCGGCGATGCCGATGACCAGCACCCCTGCGATCAACAAGGTGCTGCGCGAGGGGCGACGCGGTGCTGCAGGGCTCATGGTGTTCCTTCCGGGGTTACAGGGTCTTGGCCAGGAAATCGGCGGTGCGTTGCTGGCGCGGGCGCTCGAACAGGGCCTCGGGCGTGCCCTGCTCGATCACCCGGCCCTGGTCCATCATCACCACGTGGTCGGCCACGCGGCGGGCGAAGCTCAGCTCATGGGTGACGATCACCAGCGTGGTACCCGAACGGGCCAGTTCTTCGATCACGCTCAGCACTTCAGCCACCAGCTCCGGGTCCAGCGCCGAGGTCGGTTCGTCGAACAGCAGCACCTTCGGCTGCAGCGCCAGCGCGCGGGCAATCGCGATGCGCTGCTGCTGGCCACCGGACAACTGGCGCGGGAAGGCATCGGCCTTGTCGGCCAGGCCGACCCGCTCCAGCAGCGTGCGCGCCTGCTGCTCGGCCTGCGCGCGCGGCACACCGCGCACCGCGATTGGCGCCTCGATGATGTTCTCCAATGCGGTCAGGTGCGGGAACAGGTTGAAGCCCTGGAACACCATGCCCACTTCGGCACGACGGCGACGGATCTCGCGCTCGGGCAGTTCGTACAGGGTGTCGCCATCGCGGCGGTAGCCGATCAGCTGGCCGCCCACGGTCACATAGCCGCTGTCGGCACGCTCCAAGTGGTTGATCAGCCGCAGCAGCGTGGATTTGCCGGCGCCGGACGGGCCGATCAGAACCGTCACGCTTCCAGCGCGCAGCTCCAGGTTCACGTCTTCCAGCACCGGCTGCTCGCCGAACACCTTGCCCACACCATGCAGCGACACCGCAGCGCCCTCGCCCGCTTCAACCTGGGTGGCGATGCGCGGGCGGTTGGCCACGCGCTGCGCGGCATCGCTCTGCACACGCGGGGGCGATGACACTCGCGACACCGAACGCTCGCGCTGCAGTTGGCCGCGCGCGAAGCGCTGTTCCACGCGCCGCTGCAGCAGCGACAACACGGTCAGGATCACCAGGTACCAGACCGTGGCCACCATCAGCAGCGGCACCACTTCCAGGTTGCGGCGGTAGATCACCTGCACGGTGTAGAACAGCTCAGGCAGCGCCAGCACGTAGACCACCGAGGTGCTCTTGGCCAGGCCGATCACATCGTTGAACGCGGCCGGCAGGATCGAACGCATTGCCTGCGGCAGGATGATGCGGCGCACCTGGCGACCGCGCGGCAGGCCGAGTGCGGCCGCGGCCTCGTACTGGCCGTGGTCGACCGAGAGGATGCCACCGCGGATCACCTCGGCCGAGAACGCGGCCTGGTTCAGGGTCAGGCCCAGCACCGCGGCGGTGAACACACCGATCAGCTGCGTGGTCGGGTACGAGAACAGGCTGATGCCGGTGAACGGCACGCCCAGCTCGATGGTGCTGTACAGGTAGCCCAGGTTGTTCAGCAGCAGCAACAGCACCAGCAGCGGGATCGAGCGGAACAACCACACGTAGCCCCACGACACCGCCGACAGCAGCGGCGAACCAGAGACGCGGGCCAGCGCAAGCAAGGTGCCCAGTGCGAAACCGAGACCGGTACCGAGCGCGGTCAGCAGCAGCGTGCGGCCCAGGCCCTCGAGCACCGGGCGTGCGAAGAACCACTCAGCGAAGGTGCCCCAGCCCCAGCGCGGATTACCCAGTACGGACTGCAGCCCGATCAGGATCAGCGCCAGTGCCAGTACTGTGCCGAACACCTGCAGCGGATGCCGGGCCGGCACGATCTTCAACGCGGGCGCTGGCGCGGGCCGGGTTGCAATGCCATCCAGCGCGGTCGAAGGCGTGCTCACGCGTGGGCTCCTTGCAGCTGGGTCTGCGCAGGCACGATGACGGGCGTCGCTGCCCGCAGGTGCTTTTCGAACGGCAGGTGCGCAATGGTTTCGGGATCCGCATCCAGATCGAACAGCGCGGTGTAACCATGGCTGAGGTACAGGCCAACCGCTTCAGGCTGGCGGAAGCCGGTGGTCAGGAACACGCGCCGATAGCCCTGGCGCGCCGCCTGCTCTTCCAGTTCCTGCAGCACGCGCCGGGCGATGCCCTGCCGGCGCAGCCCGGGCAGCGTCCAGATACGCTTGAACTCGGCGGTGTCGGGATCACGGTGCGGCATGAAGGCACCGCCGGAGATTGCCACACCGTCGCGCAGCAACAGTACGAAGGCCCCTACCGGCGCGGCAAATGCCTGCGCCGGGTAGCGCTGCAGTTCCTCGCGAGCGCTGCCGCCGATGCGTCGGCGCACATCGGCGTAGCGACTGTCGTATTCCTGCTCCAGGCCATCGAACAGAGGCCGTGCCAGCGGATCATCCACCGAGGTGTAGAAGAAGCGTTCGTTGCTGCTCATGCCACGTCCTTCACCAGATAGTCTTCGGCCAGCCGTGCCCACAGGCTGGCGGCGGGTGCGATTGCGGCGTCGTTGAACACGTAGCGCGGGCTGTGCAGCGGCGCGCTGTCGCCGTTGCCGACGAACACGAAACTGCCCGGCCGCGCCTGCAGCAGGAAGGCGAAATCCTCGCTGGCGGTGCGCGGCGCGAATTCGGGCACTACGTTTTCACTGCCGAAGCCCTGCAGCGCCACCTCGCGGATGTAGGCAGTCTGCTGCGGGTGGTTGATCACGCTGGGGAAACCGCGCGGGAACTCGATCTCGGCGCGCGCACCGAACGCGGCAGCGGTCTGCTCGGCAATCCCGGTGACCCGGCGCCGCAGGGTGTCGCGTACCTCCGGCAGGTAGGCGCGCACGGTCAGTTTCAGCTCGACCACGTCCGGAATCACATTGGCGGCCTGGCCGCCGTGGATCGAGCCGACGGTGACCACGCCCATCTGCCGCGGATCGACATTGCGCGACACCACGCTCTGCAGCGCAGTGATGATGTGCGCGGCGACCAGGATCGGATCCACGCTGCCCTGCGGCTCGGCACCGTGGCCACCCTTTCCGATCACCTTCAGCCGTGCCCAGTCCACCGACGCCATCGCCGGGCCATCGACAAAGCCGAAGTGGCCCACCGGCACGCCCGGCCAGTTGTGCAGGCCATAGATCGCGTCCACCGGGAAGCGCTCGAACAGGCCGTCGGCAATCATCTTCGACGCGCCCGAACCGGTCTCCTCGGCCGACTGGAACACCAGCTGCAGGGTGCCGTCGATATTGCCGTGATGGGCCAGGTAATGCGCGGCGGACAGCAGGATGGCGGTGTGCCCATCGTGGCCACAGGCATGCATCAGCCCTTCGTTCTGGCTGGCGTAGGCCAGCCCCGAGTCCTCGTGGATCGGCAGTGCATCGATGTCGGCGCGCAAGCCGAGGCGACGGCTGCCCTGCCCGCGCTGCAGCGTACCGACCACGCCGGTGCCACCGAGGCCGGTGGTCACCTCATAGCCCCACTGCTGCAGCAACTCGGCCACACGGGCGCTGGTGCGGTGCTCATCGAAGGCCAGCTCCGGATGCCGGTGCAGGTCATGGCGGATCGCGATGGCCGCCTCGGCGCGTGCCGCGATTTCGGGCAGCACGCCGATGGACGCGGG
This sequence comes from Stenotrophomonas sp. YJH_SMC_64, assembly GCF_059371375.1. NCBI lineage: Bacteria > Pseudomonadati > Pseudomonadota > Gammaproteobacteria > Lysobacterales > Lysobacteraceae > Stenotrophomonas > Stenotrophomonas sp. YJH_SMC_64. The sequence continues at coordinate 179,050 of NZ_JCAFUN010000010.1, forward strand.
GTCTCGCCGGGCATGGCCGGGCGCTACCGAATTCTCTCCGCTCATCGCCCTACCCCGCCTTCCGCGCCGGTTCGGCATCGGCCGCATACCGGCTGGCCTTGTACGGCAGTCCCAGATGCTCACGCAGGGTCTGCCCCTGCAGCTCACGCTGGTGGTAGCCGCGGGCCTGCAGGATCGGCAGCACCTGGGTCACGAAATCATCCAGGCCTTCGCGCTGTGCGGCAAAGCCGAGAATGAAGCCGTCGCTGGCACCGGCGTCGAACCAACGGATCAGCTCATCGGCCACGTGCTCCGGCGTGCCGATGAAGTTTGGTCGCGGGCTCACCGCTTCAAGCGCCACCTGGCGCAGGCTCAGCCCCTTCTCACGCGCATCCTGCTTGATGCGGTCGGTGGTGGAACGGAATGAGTTACTGCCGATGTCACCCAGCTCCGGGAAAGGTGCATCCGGATCGTACTGGCTGAAATCGTGGTGATCGAAGAAGCGCCCCAGGTACGCCAGTGCATCCTCCAGCGTAGCCAGTGCGGCGATCGCCTGATACTTGGCTTCGGCCTCCTCGCCCGTGCGGCCGACGATGGGACCGATACCCGGGAAGATCTTCACGTCATTGCCGCTGCGGCCGTGCGCGATCGCCGAGTTCTTCACTTTTTGGGTGAACGCGCGGGTTTCTTCCAGCGATGGCGAATGGGTGAACACCGCATCGGCGTACTTGCCGGCCAGCGCAATGCCGTCATCGGACGAACCGGCCTGGAAGATCACGGGCTGGCCCTGTGGCGAGCGCTGGATGTTGAGCGGGCCTTCCACCTGGAAGAAGCGGCCTTTGTGGTCGAGCCGGCGGAACTTCTCCGGCGCAAAGAACGTGCCGCTGTCGCGCTCGCGCACGAAGGCATCGTCATCCCACGAATCCCACAGCCCCTGCACCACCTCCAGGTACTCGTCGGCGATCTGGTAGCGCAGCGCATGCTCCGGGTGCGGCCGGCCATAGTTGCGACCCGAACCTTCCAACGGTGAGGTCACCACGTTCCAGCCAGCACGGCCGCCGCTGAGCAGATCCAGCGAGGCGAACTGGCGGGCCACCGTGAACGGGTCGCTGTAGGAGGTGGACAGCGTACCGGCCAGGCCGATCTTCTTCGTCGCCGTGGCCAGTGCCGACAGCAGCGAGATCGGCTCGAAGCGGTTGAGGAAGTGCGGAATCGACTTTTCGTTGATGTACAGGCCGTCGGCCACGAAGCCGAACGCGATGCCGTTGTCCTCGGCGGTCCGCGCAATGTCGATGTAGAACTGCAGGTTGACGCTGGCATCGGCCGGGTTGGACGGATGCTTCCAGGCATGCATATGGCTGCCGGGGCCCTGCAACATGATGCCGAACGGAATGTGGCGCGGAGTGGTGCTCATGGAATCGCTCCTGCAGGTCAGGCCACCGCCGCGCGCGGCGCGGGCGACAGCAGTTCAAGGGATGTCAGGCGTGCGTCGAGGTCGGCCACCGGCGCATCGAGGATGAATTCACCCACGCCGAAGCGCCGATGCAGCGCGTCCAGTTCGCCGCGCACGTGCTGCGCATCGCCAGACAACACGCTCGGGCGTGTTTCCTCGATGCGGAAGTCGGCCACGCCCACTTGGCGTGCGTACTCGGCAGCCGCTTCGGGGCTGGGCAGGTTCACCGTCTGCCCGGGACCAAGGTGCAGCTTGTAGACGCGTAGCGCACCGATATGACGCGCTGCGGCTTCGGCAGTCGGCGCGGCGAAGGCCACCGTAGCCAGCAGCGGTGGCTGCGAGGAGACGTTGCGGTAGGCGTCGAACGCGGCCTCGATGTGCTTAGGGTCGCCGTCGAAGTGCGCGGCGTAGACGAAACGCCAGCCCAGCTCGGCCGCCTGCCGTGCACTCTGCGGGCTGGCACCGAGCAGAAAGCGCTCCGGCGCCCGCTGCGGAATCGGCCGCGCCAGCACATCGGCGTCGGCGCCGGACAGATAGCCCTCAAGATCGCGCAGTTGCTGGTCGAAGTCGGCGAACGCCGGGCGCCCCGCTGCCAATGCAGCGGTAGAGGCCGGCAGGCCGCCGGGCGCCTTGCCCACGCCCAGGTCAACACGACCTGGCGCCAGCGCCGCCAGCAGGTTGAAGTTCTCCGCCACCTTGTACGGCGCGTAGTGGCGCAGCATGACCCCACCACTGCCGATGCGGATGCGCCGGGTCTGCGCCAGCACCCAGGCCGCCAGAACTTCCGGTGCGGGGCTGGCCAACGTCGGCGCGGCGTGGTGCTCGGCAAACCAGTAGCGGTGATAGCCCAGCTGTTCGGCGCGCTGCGCCAGCTGCAGGCTGTTGCGCAGCGCCTGCTCCGGCGAGGCGCCTTCGGCCACCGGGCTCTTGTCCAACACGCTGATCTGATAGCTCATGGTCGCGTCCTCGCTCAGGGATGGGCCACGGGGATGCCGAGCAACCCGTTCAGCGCGGCCAGGATCGGCTCGGCACCGGAGATGTACTGGCGGTCCTGGTGCACGCCACTCGCGAGGTCACTGCGCACGCCCTGCGGCAGCACCAGCTTCGGCAGCGACTGGTCCTGCTCGCCGATTTCGGCGATCACCTCCCGGCGCGGCCGCGCGAAGCCGATGCGGCGCACGTCCAGCTGCGCGTCCAGGCCGTCGATGCTCGACAGCGCACCTTCCAGCAACAGGCTGTGCCGGCAGAAGAAGCGCTGGCCGGGAATCTGTCCGTCCTCGAACTCACGGTCGAGCAGGAACAGGATGGGCTTGTCGGTTGCGTCCAGACTCACGGGGTCGTCCTCATCGGGGGGCGGAAATGCGATGCCGCTTCGATATCGATGCTAGAGATGACGGCGGTCGGCACGGCGATGCCAGGCGACAATCGGCGGTCAGATCCGGCCATGCAGATGCGCCTTGGCCATAAGCAAAGCGCCGCCGGTTATGCCGTCAGGCGATCCTTCGCAGCGGCGCCGGTACCGCCAGCGCCTGCGAAGCCAGATGCCCTGCCGCGCGCTCGGCCGCCAGTGCGATGCGCGCCTGCAAGGCTGCACTGTTGATGTGCTCGCCATCGAAGTCGGCAGGCGTGGCATACACCCCGATCGGCAGCGTGTGCGCCTGCAGGAAACTGAACAACGGCCGCAACTGGTGGTCGATCACTAACGCATGGCGCTCGCTGCCACCGGTCGCCGCCAGCAGCACCGGCGTATCCACCAGCGCTTCCAGACCGATGAAATCGACCAGGTGCTTGAACAGCCCGGGATAGGAACCGCGATACACCGGCGCCGCCACCACCAGCAGACCGGCCGCCTCGATTGCCTGCAGTGCCTGCTCTACGGCTGGCTCCGCTTCATCGCGCGACAGCGACTGCCCCAGCGAACGCGCGATCGGCGCCAGCTCCACCAGCTCCACGCTGGCATGCACCCGCTGCTGCAACGACTCCAACAAGTGCCGCACCAGCAGCAACGTGCGCGATGTCGCCGAACTGGTCGGCGACCCCACCACTGCCACCACCTTCAATGCAGAAGACATGAAATGCTCCTCGATGATGCCAAACTACGTCCGGCCGCCTTTGGCGTGAACCTCAAAACCGGTAACTGACCCGCCCGTACCAGTACGCGCCGACGTTGCTCAACACGTCGCCGTTGTCCCAGGTCGTCTCGATGCTCGCCACATCGGTGGCACTGCGCGCGTACTCCGGCACCTTGCGGGTGCGCTTGTCGAACACGTTGTTGATACCCAGAGCCGCGCTCCAGCCCGCACCCAGCTCCACGCCACCGGACAGGTTGGTCACCAGCACCGGCGGCTGCCTGTACTCCACGCCGTTGTTCAGGCGCTTGATCGGGCCGTAGTAGGTGAAGTCCACATTCGAGCGCCAGCGCCCGTTCTGCCAGCCCAGCCCCGCCACCTGCGTGTAGCTGGGCGTACGGAAGCGCAGCGCGTACTCGCTGCTCTTGGTCAACAGGTTGATGTTCGGCAGCCCCTGCAGCGCCGCCGGAATGTCGTTGATCTTCTGGATGGTGGTGCGCCCCACGTTGGCCGCATAGCTCCAGCGCAGCTTGCCCCAGGCCGTTTCCTGGTTCGCTTCCACGGTCAGCTCGACGCCGCGCGTACGGGTATTGCCCACGTTGGTGAAGTAGCTGGCGTAGAACGCATCACCCGGCAGGATGCTGATGCCGGCCGACCCGAGCAGCGCATCGATGGTGTTCTTCTGCGCCGCAGTCAGCACCGTGCCGCTGTTGTCGGTGATGCGCGCTGGATCCTGCGCGTTGTAGCCGATCTGGCTGGACTGGCCGAGCTGGCCACGGATGTCGATCTGGTAGGCATCCACGGCCAGATGGAACGCAGGGCTCGGGTCCCAGGTCACGCCCAGGCTGTAGTTGGTGGCCTTTTCCGGCTTCAGCGGCGTAGCACCCAGCGCAACCGCTGCCGGCGAAGACACCTGCGCCACCAGCGTGGTACCGCACGGGCAGCTGCCAGTGGCCTGGTAGAACTGCGCGCCCAGGCTGGGCGCGTGGAAACCGTTGCTGACCGTGGCACGCACGCCCAGCGCATCGGTGAAGTCGAAGCGCGTGGTCAGGCGGCCGGTGGAGACACTGCCGAAGTCCGAATGGTCTTCCCAGCGCGCCGCCGCATCCAGATACCAGCGCGAGGTGATGTTGGTGGCTGCACCCACATAGACCGCCTTGCTGTTGCGCGTCGCCTTCACCGCATCGGCGGTGGAGTAGCCCACGAACGCGGCGGCGCCGAAGCCGGTGTACGACTCCCACTGCCCGGCCCCGCGTTCGTACTGTTCGTGCTGGTACTCGGCGCCCGCGCTCACCTCCAGCGGCGACGCAAACGCCGCCACCTCGAAGCCGCGGCGCAGGTCCAGGTTGGCGATGCCCTGCTGGTAGTCCAGCTTGCCGTCATAGAAGTCAGTGGGCGAGCCGGGGTACGGCAACGAGTAGTTCACCGAGTTGCGGGTATAGGTACGCACCGTGCTGCGGTTGCCGGTCAGGCTGGCGTCGTAGTCCCAGCCTGCCACCTGCCCTTTCACGCCCGCAGTGCCGGTGTACTGCTTCTCCTTGGTTTCCAGCACGGGTAGGAAGCCATCGGGAAACACGCTCAGCACCCCGGGCGCCTTGTAGGTGGTGAAGATGGTCGCCGGCAGGCGGAAGTTCTGGATCGCCTGCGCGGTGCGATCGCTGGCGGTGGCATTGGCGTAGAACTGCGCGCTCTCGCCCAGGCCATGGCCCACGTTCACCGCGAACGCCTTCAGCGCATACGACGGGGAGCTGAGGATGGTGTTGGCCTCGGCATTGCGGCTGGCTTCGGCCGGGTTCGGCGATGCGCCGGCCGGCAACCGGTTGTTCGGGCGCAGTGCGACCAGATTGCCGCTACCATCCACCGCCGGGTAGCTCAGGTAGCCATCGATGTAACGGCGGGTACGGATCGCGTGGTGCTGACGGGTGGTCTCGCCGGACAGGTTGACGAAGCCATCGGCACCCCACGGCAGGCCCACGTTGGCACGCACGCTGGTTCGCGAGCCATCGCCATCAATGCTCTGCCCGCTTTCCACGGCGAGCTCGCCACCGTGCGCCTGCGACTTCAGGATCACGTTGACCACACCGGTAATCGCATCGGAGCCATAGATGGCAGACGCACCATCGCGCAGCACTTCCACGTGGTCGATGGCCGACACCGGAATCAACGCCAGGTCCGCCCACGCATGGCCTGGGAAGCCGCCCCCATTGGCACCGCTTACATAGGCACTGGCATTGCGGCGCTTGCCGTTCACCAGCACCAGCGTGTAGCCGGGCGACAGGTTGCGCAGCTGGTAGCCACGGATCAGGCTCTCCTGGTCGCTCTGGTAGCCACCAATCTGGCTGAGCGACGGCAGTGCGCGCTGCAGTGCTTCCAGCAGGTTGGCCTGGCCGGTGGCGGTGAGGTCTTCGGCTGAGATCACGTCGATCGGCGTGGAACTGTTCTTCACCGTACGCGTACTGGTGCGCGAGCCGGTCACCACCACCGCATCCAGCGTGGACGCGGCCACGTCGGCCGCCGCGGCGGCGGCAGCAGGATCCGCATCGGCTTCAGCCGCATGGCTGGGCGAAGCGGCGAGGATGGCTGTGATCAGAACAGCGAGAGTACTCAGGACAGGGGCGTGGGCGGCAGGCATGGGGGCTCGTGGGGGGTGGGCCGGAAACACGCTTCCATTCAAGGGCCTGTCCGCCCACCGCGACAGGCGCGATCGCGTCACCCAGCCGTAACATCCGGCCACCCACATGACCGCTGGTAATGACGTTAGGCAGCCCTGCGCACCACTCCCATGGGATGGCGATGGGCAATCGACGCTGGATGATGTGCGGCGGGCGGCGGGCGGCGGGCGGTGGGTGATGGGTGATGGGTGATGGGTGATGGGCGGCGGGCGGCGGGCGGCGGGCGGCAACCTACGGGGGTAGAGTCGACTGTCAGTCGACTATCGCGCGCAGCGCGGGCTTCCAGGCGGTATCGCCAACAGCAGTCGACTAACAGTCGACTCTACCCCGTCGGGTGCCCAAGCCAGACGAATGCCCCCCCGTACACATGCTCCACAGGCATCACCTCATGCCCGCGCAGCATTCTGCGGCGCACATCACCACCCGTAGCATCAAGCCATGCCCAGCCCACCCGCCGATCCCAGCGCACCGCTCGTCGCCATCGTTGCCTGCCACGGCCAGGGCCTGTTCGAGTTCGGCTGTGCGGTTGGCCTGTTCGCGCCGGTGCGGCCGGAACTCGGCGTGGCCTGGTATCGCACCCAGCTGTGCGCGGGTGAACCCGGTGCGCTGCGCATGCTCGGCGGAACGCAGGTCCAACTCCCCTACGATCTCAGCAGCGTTGATGACGCCGACATCATCGTCATTCCCGGTTGGCGCGAGCCCAGCGAGCGCCCACCGCAGGCACTGCTCGACGCACTGGTCCGTGCCCACGCACGCGGCGCGCGCATCGCCTCGATCTGCTCCGGTGCCTTCGTGCTGGCGTGGGCCGGGCTGCTCGATGGCCGCCAGGCCACCACCCACTGGCGCCTCACCGAAGCGCTGGCGCGCGAGTTCCCGCGCATCGATGTGCGCGAAGATGCACTGTATGTAGACACCGGCAGCATCATCACCTCGGCCGGCTCGGCGACCGGCATGGACATGATGTTGCACATGGTGCGCAAGGATTACGGCGCGCGCGTGGCCAACCTGGTGGCCGAGCGACTGGTACTGGCGCCATGGCGCGATGCCGAACGCAGCCAGCGCGTCAGCCGCGCCATTCCGCATGGCGAGCCCACGCGGCTGGCAAAGCTGATGGAGTGGATGCGCCGCAACCTGCGCGAACCGCATTCACTTGGCAGCCTCGCCGAGCAGGCGGCCCTCAGCCAACGCACCCTGCAGCGGCAGTTCCTGGAGGCCACCGGCCTGTCGCCGATCGACTGGCTGATCCGCGAGCGCGTCGCCTACGCCCGCGAGCTGCTGGAAACCACCGATCGGCCGCTGCAGTGGATTGCCGAGCAGGCTGGATTTGGTTCGCAGGAATCGTTCCGTCGGCACTTCCGGGGCCAGGTCGATGCGAGCCCTACCGAGTACCGCAGCCAGCATCGCGGCGGTGTTGGCGCGGATCGGCTGGTGGGCTGCTGATCCAGCTCAGCGCACTCCAGCGCCACGTGAGAAAAGGCTCACGGCGGACGGTGGAGACCCACGTATAGTGATGGGCGTCACACGAAGCCCCTTCCATGCTCCACGCATTTGCTTACTCCAGCCACATGTCGGCTGGGCTTTCCGATGAAACCCTCCGCCAGATCGTCTCGGGCTCTGCCGCGTTCAATCGCCGAGTGGACGTTACCGGAGCGCTGCTCGTCGACGGGCAGCGGTTTTTCCAGTACATCGAAGGCCCGCCCGACGGCCTGGAGGCGGTCAGGCGCCGCATCCAGGACAGTCGTTCGCACGCCGCCGTCACCCCGGTACTGGACATGGCAATCGGCGCACGCGCCGTACCCTACTGGGCGATGACCCGCATCAAGACCGGGCAGATCGTCGTGTCCGGGCTGGTCAATGCGCGATGGGACGAATTTGGCCATTCCGTTCCAGGCATGGATCAGCTCGTTGGCCTGCTGCGTCCGCATTTCCCACGCATCGGCACCGTCGAGCCGCCACGCGCCCCCGCCTGATACAGACTGAACCGACGCCTTGCGTGCGCCTGCCGACGCGGCCGTGCGCTACGTTCGGGCGTCATCATCAGGATCCTCCTTCCCGCTGTCTTCGCCACGCCCATCGCATGCCAGTACCCGCCCCACCTGCAATGGAAAAACGCGCATCGCCCGCCGACCTGTTCGAGATCGTCATCGTGCGTGCAGGCAACGCCCTGTTCGCGATCGACATCCAGGCTGCCGTCGAAATTCGCGGCTTGGAGGCATTCGGCCCTGCAGACCGCAACGGCAGGCCGACCCTGGAAGTCCGTGGGCAGCCATTACCCGTGGTCGACCTGCGCCGCATGAGCGGCCAAGCGGCATTCGACGGTGGCAGCCCGGCCATGCTGTTGATCAATGCCGGTACCGCAACGCTGGCGCTGGCCGTGGATGAGGTGCTGGAGATCGAGACACCGGACGCGAGCGCACGCGTCCCCGAGCGTGCCGCAGGCCGATCGTTCGGCTTCTGCAGCCGGCATATTCAACTTGACCCGGCGCGCTCGGCGGCACTGATCGAACCGGTGGCACTGCTGGGCGCACTTGCCGCGCCGGAGTGACCGGCGGCGTCTCAGGATCGTCCTGCCAAGGCACGGTTTCGCAGCCTCCAGCACTGCGCGGCAACGCCGATCACGAACACCACCAGGCAGACCAGCAGCGTGTGCAGCACCACCGGGGCCATCGGCGCGGCAGCAAACGGATGCGCTGCCGGCACGCGGGTCAGCGTTTCGTTGACGCCGGGCACCAACGACAGCAGGAAGCTGAAAGACAGCGCAAACGTCGATGCATAAGGTGCTGCGCGCCCCAGCCAGCGCAGCCGCGCGGCCAGCACGCCGCCGAATGCCACCAGCAGCACGATCACCCCGAATGCGTGGCCGGGGTTGATCCCGCCCGTGCTGGACACGGTGAACGAGGTGGCCACCGACAGCACCAGCCCCACCAGGTACAGCTTGCCCGCGCGCGTGGCGGGATCGATTGCGCGATGGCGAATGAAGGCATACAGGCCACTCAACACCGGGATCAGGCTGACAGCGGTATGGATCACGCCAAGCGTGGACAGAGGGTGGGACATGGGACATCTCCAGGGATAGAATGAACCTACTAGTAGGTAGGCATTGGACTCAAAAAGAAGGCCCGCGTCGCCGCAGGCCCACCACACATCTCTCAGGACGCCGCGCTCACCCGCGCGATCGCCAACCGTGCCAGTGCCGCGAAGGTCGCCGCGTCACCAAAACCGCGCGCGGCCAGCATCGCGCCGTGCACCGAGGACATGAACGCCCTGGCCTCGTCCGCAGGGGAACCCTGCAGGCGCAACTGGCCCAGCGCCGCGCCCTTCTCCAGCGTCACCGTCAGCCACCCGCTCAGATCCTCGAAATGCCCGCGCACTTCATCGGCAATCTCCGCAGGGATCATCGGCGCCTCCGCTGCCAGCATCGCGCAGATGCAGAACGACGACGTCCCCCCTGCAATGCAGCTGGACCAGTACTCCACATAGGCGTTGAGCTCCTGCAGCGGGTCGTCCAGCTGCCGGTCCAGCAGCGCCAGGCCTTCGCGCGCCTCGGCCCGGTACAGTTCAACCACCGTGCGCACCAGGTCGGCCTTGCTGGGGAAGTGGTGATGGATGCTGGCCTTGCTGATGTTCACCCGCGCGGACACGTCGGCGTAGCTGAAGCCGTTGTAGCCACCGGCCTCCAGCAGCGAACGGGCATGGGCCAGGATCTCCTGGGCCTTGGGCGAGAGCGACTCTTTCATGTCGCCAACCTACTAGTAGGTTGAAACGCTGTCAACTACCCGCTGCCGGGCTCGCCGGGCATGGCCCGGCGCTACCCACGCCCCGCTCAGTCCTCCTGCACCAGCTTGAACTCGCGCAGCAGACCACCGATCTGGGTCTTGTCCAGCTTGTTCATCAGCAGGTTGCGCAGGAACGCTGGCCCGGGAATGTCCAGTTCCTTGCCATCACGCAGGCGCCCGGTCGCGGCCAGCAGCGAGCGCACGTCATACGTGGAATTGAACACCTCCGGCACGCCACGCTCGATCCCCAGCAAGGTGTACACCGCCTCCATCGGCGTGCGCACCGAGTACTCGGTGGTGAAGATGCAGTCGCGCTGCTTCGATTCGGCGAACTGGCCGATGAAAGCGAAGTTCACCGCACCTTCCGGCACCACGTCCGGGCGGTCACCTGCCTGGCGTGGCATGAAGAACGCCGTGATGTACGGCATCATCACCGGCACTGTCTTCGCGCCGGTCGCGGCCAGCTCATCGATCTCTTCCACCGGCACGCCCAGGTGATACAGCCATTCACGCGTGATCTCCTCGCCGGTGCAGTCCTGCATCGGCTTCTTCACGTAGTCGCCGGGCGTATCCACGAACAACGAATACACCCAGACCACGATCTGGTCCTTGGGCTGGTTCCTGAAATGTGGCTGGCGATTCACCGTCCAGCTCATCAGCCAGCGCGAGTCGCGCACGCTGACGATGCCGCCGGTCACCACTTTGCCGCTGAAGGGATCGCGCTTGGCGATCTTCTGGATGTAGGCCGGAATGCGCGCATCCAGCGTGGTCACCGTTGCCGATTCCCACTTGGTTTCTGGAATGTGCGCGCCGAACACATCCGGACGCCCGAACGCGTCATCCTTCGCGGCAATGCGGCGCCACAGGTCCCAGGCAGGCGCCGGGCCTTCGTTCAGGCGTGCCGCAGTGTGGTGGTCGCCACTATCCGAGTTCTCGGTCAGCGAACCGATGGTCATGAACAGCAGATCATCCGCGCCGAGATCCACGCCACCGGCTACACCGTCATGCATCCAATGGATGCGCGTGGCCTGCTTGCGGTCCGGCTGCAGATCAAAGTCGACGTCGGTCACCTCGGTACCGTACTGGAACACCACGCCCTGGTCCTGCAACCACTTCACCAGCGGCAGCACCAGCGATTCGTACTGGTTGTACTTCGTGAACTTCAGCGCCGAGAAATCCGGCAGGCCGCCGATATGGTGGATGAAGCGATGCAGGTACAGCTTCATCTCCAGCGCCGAATGCCACTCTTCGAACGCGAACATGGTTCGCCAGTACAGCCAGAAGTTGCTGTCCAGGAAATCACGGCCCAGTACTTCGTTGATGCGCTTGTTCTCCATCTCCTGACGGGTGGCCAGGAACAGCGCGATGATGTCCTTCTGTGCCTGCTCGGTGAGTGTGAACAGACCGTCGGTGTGCGCATCTTCGCCGCGATTGATGGTGGCGCGCTGCAGCGAATAGTTCGGGTCGTCCTTGTTCAACCAGTAGAACTCATCCAGCACGCTGGCATCCTCGATCTCCAGCGACGGAATCGAGCGGAACAGGTCCCACAGGCACTCGAAATGATCTTCCATCTCGCGGCCACCACGGATCACGAAACCCTTTTCCGGCACCTTCAGGCCATCCAGCGCACCGCCAGGAATCTGCTGCTGTTCAAGAATGGTGATGCGTTCACCGGCCATGCGCCCATCGCGCACCAGGAACGCGGCGCCGGCCAGCGAGGCCAGCCCCGACCCCACAAACCAGGCGCGCTTGCCATCGACACCGGCGGGCTTGCGCGGGCGCGCGAAGGCTTCGTAGTTGCCACTGCTGTAGTACATGCGCTGCTGCTTCCTGGAGGGGGTGACCCCACTCTAGCGCCGAACCGATGTACCGATTCCTGCATGCATGCTGCGACCGAATGACGCAGCGGCGTCAGAGCTGGCGGCCCAGCAGCATGCCTGGCCAGCCGTCCACGTTGAACGGCGCAATTCGCGTGTAGCCGCAGGACTCGTAGAAGCGCACCAGATCACCGCTGCCTCCGCCATAGCAGTCCACGCGCAGATGGTCGAGGCCGGCAGCGCGCGCCTGCTCATCGGCAAACGCCATCAGGCGACGGCCAATGCCGCGCACGCGCGCATCACGCGAGGCCACCAATACCCGCACGTACAGCTCCGGCCCATCGGGCGCCGGCACATAGGGCATCGACTCGCCCAGCGCCAAGAACGCACGCACCTCACCCTGCTCGTTCTGGGCCACCCATGCGCCAGGCAGCGCGCACGCATCGGTCACCTGGGTGATCCGGCGTGGCACCGTGGACCATGGCTCGCTGCCCCATTGCTGCAGATTGCCGATCGACACGAACCATTCGATCACCTCGTCGAACAGCGCCAGCACCGCAGGGGCATCTGCCGCACTGGCGCGGCGGATGGTCAAGGTGTCCTTTCCTGTTTCAGTCATGCACGTACTCCTGTCAACGCGTCAATCAGCTGTCACGAGGATGCCGGCCAGCGGCCAGCACTACCAGGGTCGGAAGTCCCTGGGCCGGATTTGCCATGCAGGCATTTACCTGCATATAGTCCATCCCAAGGGCGGCGCCTGCCGGCCCATCGCGAGGAACCTGCAATGGTGGATATCGCACACAGGGTCGGCATCAAGGCCCCCGCAAGCCAGGTGTATCAAGCCTTGGCCACCCCCGAAGGCGTCGCCGCCTGGTGGGCCGAAGACACTCACGGCGCCCGCGAGACCGGCGGCACGGTCAAGGTCCGTTTCACCAATAACGGCCAGGAAATCGGTGCCATGGAAATGCAGCTGGAACAGCTCATTCCCGGCGAGCTGGTGCTCTGGAAGTTCCTGGCCGGCCCTGCCGAATGGATCGGCACGCATGCGCGTTTCGCGCTGAAACAGGAAGGCGATTACTGCATCGTCCTGTTCACCCATGAAGGCTGGAAAGAGCGCGTCGAGTTCACCTCCCACTGCAGCACAAAGTGGGCGGTGTTCCTGATGAGCCTGAAGGCCCTGCTGGAGACCGGCAAGGGCCAGCCCAACCCCCACGACGTCAGGATCGACAACTGGAATTGAAGACATCCCCATGGCGGTAGACCACGTGCGCGACGCAGACAAGGTGTTCAAGGCACTGGCCGATCCCACGCGCCGGACGCTGCTGGATCTGCTCTGCGAACACAACGGCCAGACCCTGGGCCAGCTGTGCGAGCACCTGGACATGGCCCGGCAATCGGTCACTCAGCACCTGGGTCTTCTGGAAAACGCCAACCTGATCAGCACTGTGCGCCGTGGCCGCGAGAAGCTGCACTTCATCAACCCGGTACCGCTGCATGAAGTCTACGAGCGCTGGGTACGCAAGTTCGAGCAGCAGCGCCTGAGCCTGCTGCATGACCTGAAACGCGAACTGGAAGGAGAATGACGATGTCTGCAGAGTCAACCCGCTTCATCCACGTGATCTACATCGCGTCCACGCCACAGAAGGTGTTCGAGGCCATCACCCGCCCCGAGATCGCCAGCCGCTATTGGGGCCACGAGAACGTATCGGACTGGAAGCCCGGCTCGCGCTGGCAGCACGTGCGTGCCAACGAAACGCGCTCGGTCGAGCTGGTCGGTGAAGTGGTGGAAAGCACCCCGCCCTCGCGCCTGGTCATCACCTGGGCCGCCGCCTCGCAGGCCGACAACCCGGATGCTTACAGCCGCGTCACCTTCGACATCGTGCCCTATCAGGACATGGTGCGGCTGACGGTTACCCATGAGGAGCTGGAACCGGGCAGCGGCATGGATACCGGCATCCGCCAGGGCTGGCCGATCGTGCTGTCGAGCCTGAAGTCGCTGCTGGAAACCGGCAAGGGATTGGACGTATTTGCGAAGCCGAACTGAGTCGTGCCGCAATCGGCGGCGGACCGCCATCCGCCGCTGGCGCTCCCCATCCGGTCAATCGCTCAATCTGCGCGCACGCCCATAACTGCCATGCACATCCTGCTTGATCCAATCGGCCAGCAGGCGCAGGTAGCCGTCGGTGATCCGCGTCGACACGCGATTGCCCTCGGCATCGGTGCGGAACTCGACCATGCCGTGGTCGGTATCCGGGAACAGGTAGGTGTCGATCGGTTGCCCCGACGCGCGCAGGCGCGACAGGATCGAACGCGTGGCGGCAATCGGCGCGGCGCGGTCCTGCTCGGCCAGCACCCACAGCAACGGCACCTTCAGGCGGCGCAGCGCGGCCCCGGCGTCGTAGTCCCAGATCAGCTCCAGGTTGTCGAATCGGGCGCGGCCGATCCGGCGCAGGTCGGCGTCACTCATGCGCAGCATGTCGCCGCTGTATTCGCCGCTGATGTTCTTTGCCCACGGTGCGGCACCGATCTGCGTACGCACCTTCGCCAGCGCCTCAAACCCTTCATTGAAATGCGTGCGCATCAACTGCGCGGTCGCGTCTGAAAGCTGGCCGACCTGCTTCATCGCCGTTGCATCCAGCTGCATGCGGCGTGCCTCGTCGAACAGCTGCTCGCGGTCCTCCTCGATGGGTGACACCACCAGGCCGAAACCGATCGCCACGAAATCCGCCTGCGAGCGCGTCGCCGCCAGCGGCGCGATCCACCCGCCCTGGCTGCCACCGAAGTAGCCGGCCCGACCGAAACGCCCCGCCGCCAGCTCACGTGCCTTGGCAAGCGCCGCCGCCGCATCGTCGGCCAGCAGTTCGAAGTTCTGCGTGTACTCCCCTTCCGAATCGCCGGTCCCACGCTTCTGGTAAGCGAACACCGAAATCCCCTGCGCCACCAGCACGCGCTGGTAGATGGCCGCCACCGCCATCGTGCGTTCCGAGCCGTGCACCAGCACCACCAGCGGCCGCATCGGGTCGGCCGGGCCGGCCGGTTCGATCAACTGCCCGACCAGCTTGGTTCCCGCACTGATGAACGTTGCATCGGTATCGCGGGTCGGCAGTCGCTGCCAGCGCTGCGTCGCTCCCGCAGGCGACCTGAAGCTGACCACATCGCCGCTGCAGCTCACCGGTGCGTTGGCATCGCCGGTGGCGCCACGTCGCCCGTCCAGCATCAGATAGCGCTGGCCCGTGGCCGGTGCCGCAGCGGGTGCGCCGAGCACCACGATGTTGCCCTGCCCGTCACCGTAGGCACTGGCCGTGCATAGCTCGGCGGCCGCGGCCGGCAGGCCAGAACACACCAGCACCGCCATCAACAACGAACGTCCTTTCCACCCTGCCATGCCCTTTCCCGGTATCGTGAACCCGCCCCGTGCGGGCGCCCGGCGCAGCCTAGCGCGTTCGTTCGCCAGATTCATGCTGCATCTGCTTACTGTTGGCCTCTCCCATGGCCATACTGGGCGGACGATACGAACTTCAGAGCGCACGATGCACACACATGTCGAACAGATCGGCAGCACCCGCGTCCTGCGCAGCGCCGATACAGGCCCGCTTCTGGATGGCAACGCCCTGCGCGACCTGGTCGGCGATGCCCTTGGGCACCAGGCCGAGTGGATCGCCGTGCCGGTGCAGCGCCTATCGGCAGACTTCTTCGAGCTGCGCTCCGGCATGGCCGGGCAATGGCTGCAGATGCTGGTGAACTACCGCCTGCACTTCGCCGTCCTGGGCGATGTCAGCGGCTATCGCGCACAGAGCGAATCGCTGGACGCGTGGATCACCGAGTGCAACCGTGGGCACAACGGCTGCTTCGTGGCCGACTGGGACGCCCTGCTGGCACGCCTGCCGGCCCCCGCCAGCACCGGCTGAACGCCGCCCCCACGCTCACTCTCGCCGAACCCGGTTCCGACCGCGCTCTGACGCCCGCCGCCACAGCATCACCCGCAGGCTCCCCAGGCGACGCTCGATGAGTGTTTCAGACGCAGATTCCCTGCACAGCAAAGTGGCGGCGGTCACCCTCGGTTTCTGGGTGATGAAGATCGCCGCCACCACCCTCGGCGAGACTGCGGGCGACCTGCTGTCGATGACGCTCAACCTCGGCTACGTGGCCAGCTCGGCCATCCTGCTGGCGATCTTTGCCGGCCTGCTGGGCATGCAGTTGTCGGCGCGGCGCTTCCACCCGGTGCTGTTCTGGTCGGTAGTGCTGGCGACCAGCACCGCCGGCACCACCATGTCCGACCTGATCGACCGCACGCTCGGCCTGGGCTACGCCACCGGCGCCAGTCTGCTGGCCGGCTGCCTGGCGCTGGTGCTGCTGGCTTGGCGGGTGTCGGAAAAGTCGATCTCGGTCAGCAACATCGCATCGCGCCGCGCCGAAGGCTTCTACTGGACCGCCGTGCTGTTCTCCAACACCCTCGGCACCGCGCTGGGTGATTTCCTCGCCGACGATTCCGGGCTGGGCTTCACCGGCGGCGCACTGCTGATCGGCAGCCTCATCGCGCTCACCGCACTGGCCAGCCGCATCACGGGCATCAACCGGGTCATCCTGTTCTGGATCGCCTTCGTGCTCACCCGCCCGTTCGGCGCCACCTTCGGCGATCTGCTCACCAAGCCGCTGGAAAAGGGCGGCCTGGGCTTCGGCACGGTGGGCTCGTCGCTGGTGCTGTTCACCATTCTCGCCACGCTGGTGGCATTGCCCATGCTGCAGCGTAAAGCACAGCCAGCCAGCTAGCGCGCCGTCCAGCCCCCATCCACCGGCAGCGCCGTGCCGGTGATCTGTGCAGCGGCATCCGAGGCCAGGAACACCACCATCTCGCCCAGCTGCTCGGGCGTTACAAACTGCAACGAGGGCTGCTTCTCAGCCAGCAGCGCACGCGCGGCGGTCTCCTGATCCGTGCCATCGCGCTCGGCCAACGCGGTGATCTGCTGCTCGACCAGCGCCGTCCGCACCCAGCCCGGGCAGATCGCATTGGCGGTGATGCCGGTGCCCGCATTCTCCAGCGCGGTGACCTTGGTGAACCCCACCACGCCATGCTTGGCCGCCACGTAGGCCGACTTGTTCACCGAGCCCACCAGCCCATGCACCGACGCGATGTTGATGATGCGGCCGGCGCCCTGCTGCTTCATGTGCGGCAAGGCCGCCGCCGTTGCATGGAACACCGCCGACAGGTTCAGCGCCAGGATCGCATCCCACTTGTCGACCGGAAATTCCTCGATCGGCGCGGTGTGCTGGATGCCCGCGTTGTTTACCAGGATGTCGATGCGGCCCATCGTCGCGACGGCATGCTCAATCATCCGGCGCACTGCCTCGCCACGGGAAAGATCGGCGCCGTCATGCGCCACGCGCACGCCGAACTCGGTTTCCAGCTTGGAACGGATGCGTTCGATCTCCGCCGCATCGCCGAAGCCATTCAGCACGATATCGGCACCTTGCCGCGCCAGGGCTATGGCAATGCCAAGACCGATACCACTGGTGGAGCCGGTGACCACCGCAACCTTTCCACTGAACATGGGCGAGCTTCCATCGGGCACAGGCGGCCAGTGTAGCGTCACCGGCTCGCCGCTTTAACTGACACCCTCAAGTCGGCCCACAGCTAGAAGCGGATGCCTGCCCGATCAACGGTTGCCAACGGGTTGGCCTTCCGCACCGCCTCCAGGAACAGCAGGAAGTCGCGGTTGAACAGCGTCAGGTTGTTGGTGAACGTCACGCACTTTCTGCCCGACGCTTTGCTGAAACACACCTGCCAGACATAGCGCCCGTAGATCCTGTCGGACGTTCGTATGACTGAGGTGATCTGCGAAAGCGGAACCGCCGTGGGCACCGGCCCACGCCGCAGGTAAAAGGACGCCGCATCAAAGAAGTAGTGCTCCCGATCCTCTTTTCCATCCACCATCACCAGGGTCATGGACTTACCGGAAATCCGGCGAGGGGGATTCAAACGCAGCCCGGATTCCAATGCAGAACGCGCGGCCGCTGACATTCGCCGAAGGATGAACCAAAGGATCACCAACGGAAGCGCCGCAACGACAATGAAGCCTGCAGTCTTCAAAACAGTTTCCAGCGTGCTTGGCACACAGATCTCCAGGATGAACTTTCAGGCGATGCCCAATCCACGCCATGCGTGGATGACTCTCCCCCAACGCCTTTTCACTTCCAATGATCCGGCCCCAGGAACGGCAGGCTCAGCACAAACACCGGAACCGCCACAGGGATCAACGCCGCGCCGAGCACCTTGCCCGCCGCCGAACCCGCACCCGGCTTGTCCTCCCTCTCCGGCAGGATCCGCTGCGCCCGCGCATTGATCGGCTGTGCAAGCTTCCCTTTCTCCGCCAGCACCGCAGCATCCGGCAACTGCACCCGTTCGCCGTCGCCCTCGAACAGCGCGCTGTAATAGCTGCCGCCCTTCCTTGAAAGATTGCAGGCGCGATCAAACGCCAGCGCGTAACGGGTCCGGTCCATCGGCAGGTAGTAGCGCGCCCGCTCCTCCACGGCCTTGGCCTCACGCGGGGGGACCTCAATCCGCTCCAGCTTGAACTGCGCGGCCTGCTCCGCCGTTACCTGCTCCGGCCGCAGCAGCAGCGCATAGCTGCCTTGCACCTTGGCCTTGTTGGCCGGGTCACGCCAATCCTCATGGAAGTACATCTGCGCGCAGGCCACCGCCCCGCGCAGCGGGCTGTCCATCAACGCCCGGTACTCGCGGAACGGCGCGGCATTGAAGCGCATCGGCTCGTCATAGCGCGGCAGCAGGTACAGCTGGCCGTCGTCGGCCACGAACGCACTGGTGATCTCGCGGCTTGAGGCGTGCTCCTCCGGGCCACTGGCACAGCCGGACAGCAAGCCAAGGCACAAGGCGGAGAGAATGAAGAAGGACGTTCGCATGTCGTGTTCGAGGGCTTCCCTGGAAAACCGGCCTCGTCGATAAGGACGAGACCAGTCCGCCATGGTGCCACGGCACCGCACGCGATGCAGAACCCGCCTTACTTCAACCGTTCCACCAACCGCTGCCCCACCTCCATCGCCGAAGCCGGGTTCTGCCCGGTAATCAGCTCGCGGTCCACCACCACATGCCCGGTCCACGGCGCAGCATTACTGCTGAACTTGGCCCCCGCCTGCTGCAGCGCGGTCTGCGGGTAGAACTTCATCTCACCGCCACCCAGCAGCGGTTTGGCCTGCTCTTCTTCCTGGTTGCTGATCACCGTCATCTGGTAGCCGCTGTAAATCCACCTCGGCATGGCCGACGTCGCCCCCGCTTCCAGCGTCGCCACGAAACCCGCCGCATCCGGCAGCGTGGACAGCAGCGCGATCGGCCCGTGGCAGACCAGCGCAGTGGTCTTGTTGCGCTGGTGGAAGTCGGCCAGCAACCGGCCCAGCGCCGGGCTCTTCAGCAGGTCCTGCATCGGCGCGTGGCCACCGGGAATGTAGACCGCATCGAAACGCGCGTAGCCCTGCTGCTCCACGCGCGCCAGGCTGACCACCGGCGAGGCGGTCGGCGAGGTCAGCGCCAGTTTTTCCAGCAGGTCCTTGTGCAGTTTGAGCTGCGCCGCATCGTCGCCGAAGTAGGCCGGCGTCACCGAGGACGCATCCACCGTCGGCGCCCGCCCCTGCGGCGTGGCGAAGGTCACCTCGTGGCCCGCGTCCAGCAGCAGCTTGACCGGCTGCATCAGCTCATTGAGATAGAAGCCGGTGGACAGCACCTTGCCGTCCTTCAGGTCCAGGTGGTTTTCGTCGGACAGCACCACCAGCACGTTGGCGGCCTGCGCGCCGCTGGCGGTCAGAGCGAGGGCCAGCGCTGCGGCCAGCCGGGTCATCAGGTTCATGGGGTAGCTCCTATCGGGGAATGGCGGCCACTTTATTCATCGCCCCAGCGGCGATAAATTGGCCCCATCGCAAAACATCTGTTCCCCGGAGAGCCAAATGAGCCGCAAGTTCGACTACCTGGGCGATGTGGAGGTGTTCCTGGCGGTGGTCGAGCACGGCTCGTTCACGGCCGGCGCAGTGGCGCTGTCCACCACGCCCTCGGTGCTGAGCCGCGCGGTCACCCGCCTGGAAGCGCGGCTGGGCCGGCAGCTGCTGCAGCGGACCACCCGCCGCGTGGGCCTGACCGACGCCGGGCGGCTCTATCTGGAACAGGTGCGCACTGCCTTTGGCCTGCTGGACGACGCCGAGCGCGACGTACTGGCCCAGGACGGCGCGCTGGCCGGCCGCGTGCGCCTGAGCGTGCCCACCACCTATGGCCACTACCGGCTGCCGCCTGTGCTGGCGCGCTTTGCGCAGCAGTACCCGCAGGTGCAGGTGGAACTGAACATCACCAACCGCAACGTGGACCTGGTGGCCGAAGGCTTCGATCTGGCCATCCGTCTGGGCCAGCTGCCGGACAGCGGGCTGGTGGGGCGGAAGCTGGAGGATGCGCCACTGCTGTTGGTGGCTTCGCCGGAGTACCTGCAGCACCGGGGTACGCCGCAGACGCTGGACGACCTGCAGCAGCACCTGTGCCTGCCCTTCGTCATGCCGCGTACCGGGCGGCTGGCGCCGTGGATCTTCCGCGACGGCGGGCGCGACGTGGAGTGGCTGCCGCGTTCGTCCATCGAGACCTCCGACGATGTGCTGGGCGTGGTGTCGCTGGCCGAACAGGGCATCGGCATCTGCCAGAGCTACGAATTCATCGTGCGCGAGCGGTTGCAGCGCGGGCAGCTGGTAGAAGTGCTGCCGCAGCTGCGGGGGCGGTCGCGGCCGTTCTCGGTGATCTATGCGCCGCATCGGCGGCAGTCGGCCGCGGCGCGGGCAATGATTGAGTTGCTGGTGGGGAATGCGACTGAGGATCGCGCTGGTTGAAGCAGGAAGGCTCCTTGGCGGTGTCGGGTTTGAACCGATTTTCGGGGTGTGCGCTCTGTCGGGTGCCACTGCCTGCCAAGGCTGACTAAGAACTGTTGCAAAGAAGACCGTCGCGCTATTCGCTTGTGGCGTGGGCGATTGCGCCAGCTTGATTCGCCATCAGCAGAGCAGCTGCGCAAATGCGTCCGGCGGTGTCGCGTGCTGCACGCATGGAGAGTGCAACAATAGTTCTTCGCTCTCGGATTCAGCGATTCCTTCGCGAATTTCTATTGGCATTCGAAGCGGCCGCGTAAACACCATGGCGCGCCACCGAAAAAGGGTGGCAGCGGGTCTGCAAACCCGTGATGAGAGATGCACCTGTAGTTTGCGCTTGCCCGTCGGCACCGTCCTTAACCGGTGCCGGCGGGCAATCCGTCGGCCTTTCTGGCGGGCGGTGCGTGGGGGCCCTCGGGCCCACCGGTCTATGGTGCTATTTCATCCCGGTTTGCAGCCACGCATCGTCCGCCACCTCTTCACGGTGGCGCTGTTAAGCACAGCCACGGAAGCCGACGCCATGAACGAATCCGATACCTTTTCCTCGTACACCGTTGTTGAGCCCATCAACGACGACACTCCCCTGCACGACCTGAATTCCCTGCTCGGCATCCTCAAGCGCATGCGTGGCTGCGAGGGCGCTGATGGACTGCCCTGGCCGGAGAACGACGTCTCTCCCGGGCGCCGCGTGAGCCTGGCGAGGACCGAACGCGCGTTGGTCGGGCTGCTAACGGTGCTGGAGGTGCTGCACTCGGCAGACCGCTGCCGGGTGGCAGCGGAACCAGAGCGGCATCTGGATGAGGGGGTGGTTGATGGGCTATTTCTGGCTTGCCGGGGATTGGCTGAGTGGGCTTGTCGGGAGGTTAGGCCGGAGTGACCTGCCTGACCGGAGCAACGTACAGCAGATTTGATTGGGCGTCACATTGATTAACACGCGCCTCCTGCCAGGAGCGAACATGGCAGCTCCACCCGGCTGAAGAGCATCGGAGCAAATTCCTCCATCCATGACCAATCACGGTCGAGAGCGGCGAGACCCAGCAAGCCAGTTCGGTCATCCTCCGGAAAGGACGATGCATGCAAACGAGACCGAATGAGCCGCAGTCTTCTACGCGGCGATGTCATAAGGCCATCCTCCGGCATTTGGCCAGCCCTACCCCAACGCGAACTCGAGCTGATCGAAGAAGCGCGGGATACTCTCGTATTGGTACATCCTCCAGTAGGCGCGCGCCTGCTGGTCTACCTTCACATGTCCGAGCAGGCGAAAATCGCGCATAGATGGAAAAGTACGCGACGCTGCCGCCAGGGATGCCGCGTCGATATCGTTGAAGTAATCGCTACCCATTGAGGGCGCATCGAAGCTTCGAATCACCTCCCCCACGATCACAAGCGCAGCTACAACATGCATCATATCGAGAAGTTCGAGCTCGTACTCCTGTAAAGAAAGATGCGCTGCCGTGCGATCGGCATGTTGCTTTAGAAGGCCGATCCGCTTGTGGAGTCGACCGGGAGCCTTGAGTAGGTCAGTATCTGTCCGCGCGTATTCACGAAAGAATTCCCTTAAAAAGACGAGGGCGCGATGAGCATCTTCGAAAGTATTGCTTCCTCGCTCGGACCAGTAGTGCGCATGCTCTTCAAGCACTCCGTCGGACAAGCGGCCGAAATTACCTCCAGTAAGGTCTGGCTTGGCGGCATGATCAAAGACTTTCCGGCAGTTCAGGGACAGCGAGTTCAGCGTTGAGAACTCTAGGTACGACTGCGATACGCGAAAGGGCAAGTCGCCCGAAGCATCCATATCTTCAGCAGCCTGCGCGGTGCCAAGAAAATAGTAGAACGCCGGAAGGCTCATGCTTGCGCGTGACATAACGCCTCGCAGAAAGTGGACTGATCGCAGCTTCCCGTGGAGCCGAAACGGCTCTTCCTTCCGCTGCATCCTCTCCGCACGCGCATCGAGATCAAATTTTCGGCTCATTGCTTCGCGCCTGCTTGGCTACGCCGCTCAAGAGTCAGAAGTCGACGCCTGACTGGATCAAGAACACCGACGCTAGTACCTTGATGATCAGTACTCATTATTGTCATCTTCCCACATATTTCGCGCCAGCCTATCAACATCAATGCCAAAGTACTCTATCGCATCATAATGACTAGTCGAAACATAACTATCACCCAATCCACAAGCAAGAAGCTTTGAGTATCCTGAAATCTTCAAGCCGCATGCAACGCAGAAGAACTCCTCTGGCCGCATTGCTTGACGTTCAACAACACCATCTTCCGCAGTTGATGTTTTGGCTACGCCCATTGCGCGCCCCTGCACGAGCGCAGTGGCGGTACAGGAAGGACAATTAACTCGATGACCATAGTGGCGCAAAGACGCAGCCGCAGCCTGGTCCAGAGCCGTCTTCCTGTCCTCGTCTGACTTCGAATCCCAAACAACCTTATGGGCATTGATAGCACCAAGGACGCTCTTCGCGGCGCCATCATTAAGTGCTGATATATCTTCCCTCGCCTCTTTTGCCTCAGCATCTCCGAAAAGATTTTCTAAAGAAGACCCACAATGACTCAAGAGCACATCGCAGACAGCAAAGAAGTGCGGCCGCCAGGACGACGAGCTAGAGCTTTCAAAGTTCAGGTTTCCAGAATGAAGCTCCGAGTTTCTCTTTGAGAAATGTGCCAAGCAAAAGTTGACATGCTCGCGCGTAAACGCAGGGACCAATTCTTCGGCGCGCCCAATTAATTCTGTAATAGGGGCGGTTCGAGGAACGAATTTAGCCTTCTTCGGAGCATGCCCAAGTGCATAAAGAATATTATTCCAGTCGGAACCGTCTGCCACAAGCGCCGGCGACACATGCGAAATTGATGCTCTTATCAACATTTCCATGAGGAAAGTTGACCAAAGCCCATACTGCCAATCGGTAGAATTAGCCTGCATAGCCTCCGAATACAAGTCAGACTTGGCTAAGTAGGAGCTCTTTGACCACTCGTGATCGACCCTAACTGCCATCTATCCTCCCTCACTCCAAGTAGACCCTTTTCAGCACTCTTCCACGAGAACTCGACGACACTTCCGACCTGCCGTGCAGGGTTCGCCAATTGTCCACCACCAGTACTTGGCCAGGCTCATCTAGGGCAACGCTACTAATACTCACATCCCGAATACGATCGTTAATCATTCGCACAGCACGGACTGCTATCGAATTTACGGGCTGAAGGAATAGTGTATCCCAACGAAATATGTCACCATCCACCATTCTTAGTGGAACCTGACGACCATCAAGCGGCCTCCGAGATCGCAAAATTGCCTTCTTAAAGAAGTCCCGTTCCTGCGGGTCAATCAGACTATCTCTGTGCACTATATTTGTCTTCACGTCACGGGATCCCACGATACAAATAAGCGCAAAGTAGCGCGGAGGGATGCTCCAGTGAGCCATATCGGTATGAAATGGAAATACCCCTAATCCGAAATTATGGCTATAGCTGGGCCCCATACCCACACCAACCCTTGGCACGAGCTCTTGAATTGGCTCAACGCCATAAATTTGGTCAATATTTCCTAAAGTCTGCTCGACTTCAGTTAATTCGAAGTTCTTAGAAATTTTGGTCTTCGCAAATCCGACATCTTGAAGCTGTCGTTGCCATGAACTCATTCTAAGACTCCAGAATTCTGAGAACTCAACGGCTCATCCATAGAATATGAATTGGCCCGATGCGAACAGCCACAGTGGCTGCCTCACTTGAATCTCGGATGTCAACGAGCGTTCACCCTTTTTCTTCTGCCCTAATATTCCAATCACGCCTTTCCTTGGATTCTCCACAGGTTGTGCATACGAACTCACCCGTATTTGACCCCAAGTGATACTCCTGCTCAACTCGAGGGTGATTGCAGGGCTTATTCCCCCAACTTTTCCGAAGCTTTTCCGCCTCTCGCATTTGCATAGCAATCCGTTGTGTATGCCTGAGAAATTAGGTGTTGATCGTTTTGATCTTACGACCACAGAAGATCTTGGACAAGCTGCCTCGAATTGACCCCGAGTGCCGGGAAGCCGCTTGGGATGCAAATGGCAATGAATGGCGCAAAGCACCTCATCAGCGCTCGCGGCGAACAAAAAAGGGCGCCTCTCGGCGCCCTCGTTCTTTCAACTCATTCCCACTCAATGGTCGCCGGCGGCTTCCCCGAGATGTCATAAACAACCCTCGACACTCCCCGCAACTCATTGATGATCCGGTTGCTCACCGTCCCCAGGAACTCATACGGCAGATGTGCCCAGTGCGCCGTCATGAAGTCAATCGTCTCCACCGCACGCAGCGCAATCACCCACTCATAAGCACGCGCGTCGCCCACCACGCCCACCGACTTCACCGGCAGGAACACGGCAAACGCCTGGCTGGTCTTGTCGTACAGGTCGGCCTTGCGCAGCTCATCAATGAAGATGGCATCGGCCTTGGCCAGCAGCTCGGCGTATTCGCGCTTCACTTCGCCCAGGATACGCACGCCCAGGCCCGGGCCCGGGAACGGATGGCGGTAGACCATGGTGCGCGGCAGGCCCAGCTCAACGCCGAGGCGGCGCACTTCGTCCTTGAACAGCTCGCGCAGCGGCTCCACCAGGCCCAGCTTCATGTGCTCCGGCAGGCCGCCCACGTTGTGGTGGCTCTTGATCACGTGCGCCTTGCCGGTCTTGCTGCCAGCCGACTCGATCACGTCCGGGTAGATGGTGCCCTGCGCCAGCCACTTGGCGTTGCTCAGCTTGTTCGACTCTTCGTCGAAGATCTCAACGAACAGGTTGCCGATGATCTTGCGCTTGGCTTCCGGGTCGCTCACGCCTTCCAGCGCGGCGAAGTAACGATCGGCGGCATTCACGCGTACGACCTTTACGCCCATGTGCTCGGCGAACATCGCCATCACCTGGTCGCCTTCCTGCCAGCGCAGCAGGCCGGTATCCACGAACACGCAGGTCAGCTTCTCGCCGATGGCCTTGTGCAGCAGCGCGGCCACCACGGACGAATCGACGCCGCCGGACAGGCCCAGGATCACTTCGTCATCGCCCACCTGTTCGCGCACGCGGGCGATCTGGTCGTCGATGATGTTGGCGGCGGTCCACAGGGTCTGGCAGCCGCACACGTCCACCACGAAGCGGCGCAGCAGCGCCTGGCCCTGCAGGGTGTGGGTCACTTCCGGGTGGAACTGCACGCCGTACCAGCGCTTTTCTTCGTTGGCCATGGCGGCCACCGGAATGCGGTCGGTGGTGGCGGTGATGGTGAAGCCCGGCGGTGCAACGGAGACGTGGTCGCCGTGGCTCATCCAGACATTCAGCTTCGGCTCGCCGCCGTGGTCGCTCAGGCCCTTGAACAGCGCATCCGGGTTGATCACATTCACTTCGGCGTGGCCGAATTCGCGCTGATCCGCGGCTTCGGTGGCACCGCCCAGCTGCGCGGCCAGGGTCTGCATGCCGTAGCAGATGCCGAAGATCGGCAGGCCGCTGTCGAACACTTCCTGCGGCGCGGCCGGGGCGCCCGGCAGCGTGGTCGATTCCGGGCCACCGGACAGGATGATGCCCTTGGCGCCGAACGCCGCGATCTCGGCCGGGTTGTGGTCCCACGCCCAGATTTCGCAGTAGACGCCCAGCTCGCGGATGCGGCGGGCGATCAGCTGCGTGTACTGCGCGCCGAAATCGAGGATGAGGATCTTGTCGTTATGGATGTTGGTCATGGCGCCCCGGCAATGCAGTAGGGAAAACGAAATCAGATTTACGGCGGCAGATGGAGAAAGAGGAACGGGAAGTGCTTCTCCGTTCCTCTTTGCTCGGCCCGCGTCAGGCGCGGTAGTTCGGCGGCTCTTTGGTGATGGTCACGTCGTGGACGTGGCTCTCACGCTGGCCTGCGCCGCTGATCTTCACGAACTTGGGCTTGCTGCGCATGTCTTCGATGGTGGCGCAGCCCACGTAGCCCATGGTGGCGCGCAGGCCGCCCATCAGCTGGTGGATGATGCCGCCCACCGGGCCGCGGTACGGCACGCGGCCTTCGATGCCTTCCGGCACCAGCTTGTCGGCGGTGGCGGCGTCCTGGAAGTAGCGGTCCTTCGACCCCTTCTCCATGGCAGCCAGCGAACCCATGCCGCGGTAGCTCTTGTACGAACGGCCCTGGTACAGCTCGGTCTCGCCCGGCGATTCCTCGGTACCGGCCAGCAGGCCACCGACCATGATGGTCGAGGCACCGGCGGCCAGCGCCTTGCCGATGTCGCCCGAGTAGCGGATGCCACCGTCGGCGATCAGCGGGATGCGGTCCTGCAGCGCTTCGGCCACCAGATCAATGGCGGTGACCTGCGGCACGCCGACGCCGGCGACGACGCGGGTGGTGCAGATCGAGCCCGGACCGATGCCGACCTTGACGGCGTCCGCACCGCTGTCCAGCAGCGCCAGTGCGGCTTCGCCGGTGCAGATGTTGCCACCGATGACCTGCACGTTCGGGAAGTTCTTCTTGACCCAGCTGACGCGGTCCAGCACGCCCTGCGAGTGGCCGTGCGCGGTATCGACCACGATCACGTCCACGCCGGCGGCGACCAGCGCTTCCACGCGGCGATCGGTATCGCCACCCACGCCGACGGCAGCGCCGACCAGCAGGCGGGTCGACAGGTCCTTGGCAGCGTTCGGGAAGTCGGTGTTTTTCTGGATGTCCTTGACGGTGATCAGGCCACGCAGTTCGAACGAATCATTGACCACCAGCACCTTTTCGATGCGGTTGCGGTGCAGCAGCTGCAGCACTTCATCAGACGCGGCGCCTTCCTTGACCGTGATCAGGCGATCCTTCTTGGTCATGATGTGGCGGACCGGATCGTCCAGCTCGGTCTCGAAGCGCATGTCGCGGTGGGTCACGATGCCGGCCAGCAGGCCGTCGCTGCCCACCACCGGCACGCCGGAGATGTTGTGCGCCTGGGTCAGGGCCAGCACGTCGCGGATGGTGGTTTCCGGGCCGACGGTGATCGGGTCGCGGATGACACCGGCCTCGAACTTCTTGACCTTGGCCACTTCCGCGGCCTGCTGTTCCAGGCTGAGATTCTTGTGGATGATGCCCATGCCGCCGAGCTGTGCCATGGCGATGGCCAGGCGGGCTTCGGTGACGGTATCCATCGCGGCGGACAGGATCGGAAGCTTGAGCTTCAGGTCGCGAGTCAACCGCGTTTCGAGGTTGACGTCCTTGGGCAGGATGGTCGAGTGGGCGGGGACGAGCGAGACGTCGTCGTAAGTGAGTGCTTCAGCCTGGATGCGCAGCATCGGCATACCCGAGATGTGGGGAAGCGCGACATTTTACCCCTTTTTCGCGCCCTGTGGCAGGGGGTAGATGCGACGCAGTGTCGCGCGGGCGGTGACTGGTTCAGGGGGCCGCCTACCGCTTTGGTGGGTGCCAACCTTGGTTGGCACCCACCAGGAGCGGGTCATCAGCCTGCCTTTGGTGGGTGCGGACCGTTGGTCCGCACTACCCTTCAGACACCTGTGCTCCTGCATTGTGCCGACCAACGGTCGGCATCCACCTTAAGAGGATCACTCAGGCCAGCACTGGAGCGCCTTTTGTAGGTGCCAACCTTGGTTGGCACAAACAGCCAGAGGCCCTCACCCCACCTTGGGGTCCAGGTGCCGGACGGATCGTGCCAACCAAGGTTGGCACCTACCAGGAGCGGGGCATCACCCTGCCCCGGCATTGTGCCGACCAACGGTCCGCACCCACCAACAGCAGTTCTCCCCAATCGCAGGTCAGCTCAGCGCTTCCGCCGCTTCCAGGGTGTTCTGCATCAACGTGGCCACGGTCATCGGGCCGACACCACCCGGCACCGGGGTGATCCAGCTGGCCCGCTGGGCAGCGGCCTCAAACCCGACATCGCCCACCAGCCGGCCGTCGTCCAACCGATTGATACCCACGTCGATCACCACAGCGCCCGGCTTCACCCACTCGCCCGGCACGATGCCCGGGCGGCCCACCGCCACCACCAGGATGTCGGCGTTGCGCACGGCCTGTTCCAGCACGTCCTTCGGGGTGAACTTGTGGCAGCTGGTCACAGTGCAGCCGGCAATCAGCAGCTCCAGGCCCATCGGGCGGCCGACGTGGTTGCTGACGCCCACGATGGTGGCGTTGCGGCCACGCACCGGCTGGTCGGTGTGGCCCAGCAGCGTGGTGATGCCGCGCGGGGTGCACGGGCGCAGGCCGAACTCGCGCAGGGCCAGGTGACCGACGTTTTCCGGGTGGAAGCCGTCCACGTCCTTGCGCGGGTCAATGCGCTGGATCAGCCGGCGCGCGTCGGGGATGCCCGGCAGCGGCAGCTGGATCAGGATGCCGTTGATCTTCGGATCGGCGTTGAGCTGGTCGATCAGGTCGAGCAGCTCGGCTTCGGTGGTACCAGCCGGTAGATCGTAGTCATGCGCCTCGATGCCGACCTTCTCGGCGGCACGGCGCTTGTTGCGCACGTACACAGTCGAGGCCGGGTCGCCACCGACCAGCACCACGGCCAGGCCCGGGCGGCTACCACCGGCGGCCACGCGAGCGTCGACGCGCACCTTCAGGCTGTCGAGCAGGTCCTCGGCGATACGGCGGCCATCAAGGATGCGGGCAGGATGCTGGGAGGCGGAATCGGTCATCGGGAGCGGGCGTGGGGCGGCGGGGACGCTATTGTCCCTGATTCAGGCCCCCTCGCCCACCGCCGTGCGCCGACTCCGCGCACCGGTAGTGCCGGCCGCTGGCCGGCAACTCCATGACGTCGGAACGTTTCCGTATCTGCCGGCCAGCGGCCGGCACTACCAACCACCGGCTTCGGCAATTCCCCGCGCGGTAGTGCCGGCCGCTGGCCGGCAACCCCACGACGTCGGAACGTTTCCGTATCTGCCGGCCAGCGGCCGGCACTACCAACCACCGGCTTCGGCAATTCCCGACCCGGGTAGTGCCGGCCGCTGGCCGGCAACCCCACGAC